>CAYQFN010000039.1:0-10949 GCA_964416685.1 uncultured Thermotogae bacterium
TCTTCGACCCGATCTCTCTCACGCTGAGCCCTCAAAAAATTAAGCTGATTCCTGTCTCTCATCTGTTGGCCTGCCTGGAGCCCAGGAATTATGTTAATGCCACGTGTATCCAATGCCGGAACGCTGTTGTAACCCATTATACACCTCCTACGCCATAGCCAGAGTAGCCTGTCCCATACCCGTAATTATAATTAGGCTGCCCAGATCCGCCCGGGACTCCGCTTGCTCCCTGCCATGCAAGGTAATTATTAAGCCCACTATTGATGCTCCCTGTGAGTGCATTGGCCGTATTGATATATCCGGAAGCCCGGGCATTCCCGGCGGCAAGGTAATTGGAGCCAATGGCACCGGCCGCATTTTGTCCCGCCTGAACACCGGTGTTTGTCGCATTTTGGCCAAGGCCGGCAACGGAAAAAAGCTGATTTATGTAATTATTGTATTCATTTGACGCAAGACCGGACCCATATCGCATAACTTCTTTTTCATGGCCGCCGCTGGAAAGACGCCCCCTCGCAGCTGCACTTCGGTCAAGCGCGTTAACTCCTTCAGATAAATTGAATTCATACCCTGGAGAAGCCTTAAACGCATCATAATTACCGGTTAAAAGCCCGCCTGAATATGACCCCGATTTCAGATATTCTTCCATTTGCCGGTTGTATTCTTTATCGACGGCTCTATCAACGGCTCTTTGCGTACCTTCTTTATTAAAAAATCTAAAAACATCGGGGAGACTATCCACCACTTCGGGCGTAAGCTCCGCCTCAATTGCCGCACGATCAGGCTCGGGAAGAGCGTATTGCCTTTCACCCATGAGCAGGTTTATAGCCTCCCCACCAGCCTCACGCCACGGAGCCAAATCTTCACGACTCTGATTATACATCGCCCATTCTGTATCGCCTGCTCTTGCTGCTGCACTTTCTTGGGCATCTGATGCTTTGTCTGCCGCATACATGGTCGCACCTGCCCCTAATACCCCAGCTCCGATTATTGCTGCTGTTGCCATGGTCTTTTACCCTCCATTAAATATTTACAAAAATCCTCATACTTTAAATTCAAGTTATGCGCACTGTGTTTGATTGACCGCGTGAGGTCTTTGTTTTTCACAGTTATAACTGTATCTTGAAATAACATCCCGCGGGCCTTGTCAAAAACTATTCCCGGAATGCAATAATTCCAGATACATTCAACAACATCATTATTGTTTAAATCGTTGTACTCCACAACCAAAGCATGAGGCTTAATTTTATCCATTGCCTCTAAGTAGAATGAAAACAGGCGCTTAACTGTATTCGCATAATCACCACCAAAAGCGGCCACTGGGTTAAACCATTTCAAGAAACTGTTTATCGCTTCATCCTTATCCCGCTCAATGACAACCACGGGGCCGTTTGGTTTAGGAAGCATCAAAAAACTTACCGGGTTGGTATCTGAGCTCCCGACAAATGGCTTAAATGTCCTCTGCATGGCCCCGGCATAATTGCCATACGAACTTAACAGCTCATGGAAACAGTAAGAAAAATCAGTGGTGAACAAATGTGACAGCCACGTTGTCCTCGATCTCGGAAGACCGACTATGTAGAAATATTTTTGCTCCAAAAGGTTTTCCCTATGCCCATAATATGTTGATCAATAAGTTTCCCGTTTTTAAGAAAAGACTCTTTTAAAATACCTTCCGGCTCCATCCCCATTTTCAGCGCAAAGCTGTAAACATTCTCACAAATAACAGGAATAATACAAATCAATTTTTCGCACTTTGTTTCGGTAAAAATGTATTCAAAAGCCTTGCCAGTTGCTTCGATTGCATGCCTCCCACGCCCTTCCGGCAAAATGTTTACATGAATCTCGTACATTATGCTGTTGTGCGGGTGAATAACGAAAACACTGTATTCATTCGGTGACAGAACATAAACGCTTTCATTCTCCAAAAAAGGCAATGCTGTAAATTCTTCTTTTGCCGGAGAATAATCATCAGCGATAAAAGGATAAATCGAATCATCGGTTAATATCCTGTTTACAAAATCTATGCCATTGGCTGATAATCTCATATCTTTTTATCCGTAAAATCTGCAGGAAGCTTACCCTCTGCTTTTAACTCGGTTATAGCGTCTGCTCGCTGCCGGGCTGCGATCTTCTGTCTTATCAGTTCTTCACGGTGATCTTTTTCAGCCTGGGCCTCTCGCAAAGTAATAAGCTCCGGTGAATCATTTGGCAAAAATTCCTGATCAGGATATTGCTTACGAGCATATATCCCTACAATAGCTTTATTTTTATCTCGTCTGATATACGGCATTAATCATCCCTCCCTCTGCGGTCTATGTAACCGAGTGTAGCTATAATAAAAGTTGGAACACTTGTGTCTATACCACGTACTCTGATACGGCTGTCTTCATCGGTATATACTTCTAATTTTCCACCGGTATAATATGGACTCTGATCTGTAGGAGTCGGAAAGCTGACTAATGGAGCGGCACTAATTGATGGAGCCTCATCATCAACATCAGGAGAACTGATATAAAGATGATCATCTTTACCGTCTCTTAATGAATGCACATTTATAATAGCTTTTGTTTTAAGGCCATAAGGAACTGATAGTGTCTTTAATGCCCCTGAAGATTGATCTACATTTGATTCACTAACATCTGTGATAGGATCATTCCAAAGAAACGTATCACCAATCTGAGTGAAAGCTATAATATTCGCACTGGCATCAGTCAATACAGAACCTATCCTACGATAAGCAGTATATCCGGCTGGGATATTGGCAGCAGTAAGACTCGTGTCAAACCCTGCGTCTATTGTTCCATCAGAATCTTTTCTTATCAGGAAGACGTGATACCAAGTATCGACAGCAACTGAGCCAGAAAATAATCCACCAGCGTCATCTCCGGCAGCCCAAGTCGCATCAATCTGCTTTGTTAAAATCGAATCTAATTTAAGATCATAAGTGTTTGATTCGTCTCTGCACTCACCAACATTAATTCCTATATCATGATCTGTGTCTGTATCATTAAAAAGTTGAAGTCCTGCCAAATAGGCTCTGGGAAATTCTATATCCGTAGAGGCTGCCGCCTCAATTGTAGTCCTGACAGCCGCCGCATCAGCATCATCTAAAAATGTTTTGGCAAAATCAGATACCTCAATATACTCCGACGCAGCCTTTATATTGTCCTGCGGCCACCCGGTGATTTGTGAATCATCGGAATCCTTTATGTCTATTTTGTAAGTCCCATCAAGATAAATAACAGCTTCCCCATTTGAATCAAGAACAACCGGGTTGGCATTGGCAACTGTCAGTTCTTTATCGGAATATGTTGCTTTCGGAGTTGTAGTCCCGGCCTCATATGTATAAACCTTACCACCGGACAACGGGTTGCCGTTGCTGTCGAATACTTTAAATTTTGGGTAAAATAATTGAATATTCATACTACTCCTGTAATAATACCATTGGTTACGGTGACTGTCTTCCCGTCACCATTTGTAAACGTACCACTCCATCCGTCAGATTTCAACGGATACCTGGCATCGCCTCTTGCGTCATTGTGGTATTGAGAATGATCGTCATCACCTAAACCTGAAAGACCTCCATGGTCAACAGCCCCCCCGCTGGCTGCATCTGAATGATCGTGGTTAGCGTTTGAAAAATTACCTATTGCCGGTGTGGTTAATGTCTTATTTGAAAGAGTCTGTGTGTCTGTGCTCCCGACCACATCACCACTTGGAATAGGCTTACCGCTATCTTTGACTTTTTCTTCATTGTCGATAACAACAATGTTATTTTCTCCAGAGCCTGGCAGGGCTCCTATTTTTTCAGTATCAAGATCATTAATCGGTTTGTGCAACTGATCTCTTAAATACTTAACAAAATCAGGTGTAAGTTTTTCCGCAACAGTTCTTGGTATGTCTTTTGATTTCATGATATATCCGCCACCGCTTTTATGATTACAGTTTTAACAGGGTCAGTTCCTTCGATACTGAATGTTCTCGATCTCGACTTCCCCAGCCTTCTCCAGATAGTCCTATGTCCATATTCTCCAATTGCGCCTATGTTCGCCCAATGCTCGTTTGACCACGTATGCCCGCCGTCATCAGACCATTTCAACATAACTTCCGGGTCATCACCTTGCCCGGTTACCAGCCCGACACCGGATTCAAAAAACAGTTGTAAATTGGCAAAAAATACACGTTCACCGTTTTTTTGGATATATTGGCACGTTCGTTTCCAGCGCTTTACCTCTCCATTATCCTCATACGTGTCAGGGTCGAGCTCATATATTTTCCCGTTATTGTAATCACCTACAAGGTGTTTCCCGTTAAACCGGAAATAACAATTTGCCCTATGCCTGCCATCCGTCACACTGCCGGATTTATACGATTTGCGTTGATGCCATAGCCTGGTGGCGGCATCATATACCCATGTTTCACCCTCTGTCGGGAATGTGAGCTGATAAAACGTATGGCCCATCTGGGTATAGGCGAACCCAATTGCATCAGATACTGTGGACATCCGGGAGAAATGAGCGTCTATTTGAGGTGTTGATATGATTACAGGTGAATAATTCGACGCCACAACGACCTGCCGCTTGTCTGTAAACCAAAAAACTGAGTTGTCCATGTTTACGGCTGAATGAGCTGCGCCGATACCGGTTTTAAAAAATCCGTTCGGCAACCGTTCAAACGGGAAATCTGAAGCGCCTGAATTATAATAAATTTCAGTTGAAATCTCACCGAAGTTCCAAAGTTCCCTATTTGCCATCAGACATGAAACCGCATCATCAGGCAAGCCTTCAGAAGTGGTATAATCCAGTGCGTTCCACGAACTGCCGTCCAATAACGCAGACAACCAATATCTGCCGGTATCCTTTTCAGTTACGATAAAATACCCGTCCTGGTATGTCAGGCTTGATGGAGTAGGAAAATCGGCATCGGTAATCTTTGAAACAACGTCACTGTTAACCAGATATCCATAGGTGTCATCTGTAATCATAACCTCAAGGCCGTTATGCTCCATCCACACCGGCCCGGTTGAGGTATCAAGTGTTGTCGAAAGGGCTGTCTTTGCGCCCGAAGACGATATTTTGTATACAGTATCACCGCAAACAGCGTAAATGTAACCGTCAAACTCAATCATGCCACGGATCTCAACAGAAACCCCGATATCGACCCACTGCTTACACCCAGGGATACCGACAAGAGCGACTACAGCGGGCTCCTGCTGTGCATCTACAACAGGGTATAGGTTGATACACTCCTGAGCATTTATATTCAGGCTATCGGCCTTGTAAGCGCCCCCTATGAATGGTATCTGTATTTTCATTATTCCCTGCCAGGTTCAAAACAAATATTTACGTTTTCCGGGTAAAAGGTATTGGCAATTGAAAGACTTTCCGCCGCCTTGGCTAAAACAAGCTGAGAAGGTGTAACCCCGTATTCCGGAGCTATTTCAACAGCCAAATTCCATTTTAACGCTCTGTACCAGAAATCTTCAATGTCAAAATCGTCTGTATTGGATGTAAGTAATTCAAGCGGTTGCCTGTAAACGATATCGATAACGTCAGTTATATCTGAAGGAATATAATCAAGATACAATTTTCCGACATCGGTTCGCTTCTCGTAATAAAATTTTCCAGGCGTTCCGGTTGAATTTTTGCGTGATAATGATTCGTACTGTTCAAGAGTTATCGGGGTCAATGGTGTTTCATTCCCGTCTGTGTCTTTACGCGTGGCCGTGATAATTTCGACCGGTACCTGAATGTCACAATCCCCGCCCGAAGGTTTGAGATCAAAAACAGCCTTTGCAGTTAATGTCAGGTCAGTACGTTCTCTTGTCCACATCATCTGCCCAGGTTTAATGTAATTAGGCGGCCCTTTCAGTTGCAGTATAATAAAATTAAGGGCCTGCCTTGCGTCTTTGAGTTCATCGGCATCAGGGGCCTCTCCGGAAGCCACGACGCCTATTATCCTCATCGCGCTCTTTATAAGATCCTGAGCGGTAACAGTTATGGTATATTCGCCTGATGTAGCCATTACGTAGCCTTTCTCAGTTTAAGATGATGGGTTATGGCATCAATGACTTTCCCCGGGTCAATCTTTGCCTGGCAATCAGCAACCCCTGTTTTTTCGTCCTTTACACAGTTATCCCAGCCGTAAATCATTTTATGACAGGGGTAACATGCGCAACCAACTGGTTCCATGTTTGAGCAATTAACCCAATGCTTTGACAGGTTTTCAGGGCTTGAATGCGACATAAACAAAATTTTTGGAACCGGCTCATGACTCACTGCGTTCATTACACCGGTCTCAGGTCCTATTACCAGATCAGCATACATGGCAAAAGTCATCGACTGCCGCATTGTCCATTCCCCGCTTGTCAATACAACCCGAGGCTCTTTCTCCCAGCCCTGTTCCAGAATTTTACTCATTTCGTCGCCGCACAAAACAACTGTAGCCGGCGTGTTAAGCATCAGCCATGCAATGACAGAATCCATATACGGCCATGCTTTATGCACGGAAGACCCGGACAGTACCCACAGAATTACAGGGCCGGCAAGCTTTTTGATCTTTTTTTTAGCCCACTTGGCTTCCTTGTCGGTCGGATAGAACTTCGGGTTGATTCTCATGGGTACCATGGAAAGCTGATGTGTGAACTCGTAATAATTCCTGTTTTGAAATTCGTGCCGGACATGCCGCGGCCAATATTGTGCCGCTCTATCCTGCAAAGTAAGAAACGTGCCCTCTACGGATTCGGACAGGTTAATGAACCGGTCATATTTATTTTTGATGTAATCCCAGAAAGCAGGAAGCGCTGAATTAGGTACCTGGTCAGTATCCTGTATGATAAACCGGTCTATATGAGGGTCTGTTTTAATAATTTCATAGGCATACGGAGTCGTGTAGAGCGTGATATGGAACCCTTGGTTCTTTAGATGGGGCAACACAGAGGAAAGAAAAATCATATCGCCAGCGCCACCGTACCGGATAATACCGCATGTTTTTCTTGGTATCGGCGCAGCACATGAAAATTTGTGGCCCCCGGTTTCCGTTTTCTGGTACACCTGGAAAAAACTATATTCGTTCCCTTTATTTCGGCTTTCATTGGTGACCAGGTCCCACTTGGCCCCCACTTTTTTCATGACAGACACAATATCCTGCGGCAAGAAGTCATGCTTATGGTCCGGATTAGCACCAGCCTCACCGATATTCGGATAGAACTCTTTGTGAGGAAGGTACAAAACAAGATATCCGCCGACTTTAATCACCCGCCACCACTCTTTTAACGCAGCCAGTGTGTCTTCAATATGTTCCAGCAGGTGAGACGAAAAAACAAAATCCATGGACTTGCTCGCGAACATATCCAGTTTCTCACAATTGCTAATGATGTTCGCTCCGGCAGGCCCGGGGTGCTTTATTCCATCAACACCGATAAAATGCGGGAATGCCTTATACGGCCCACAGCCCAAATCAAGGCCCCTGCCTCGGGTATACGGCACAAGCTCCCACCTGATCTTTGCTGCTTCGTTTCCCTGCGGATCGTCAATATGCCATGTCATTAAGACAGTCCCCTTATTTCTCTGATTTCACCGACCATTTCTTTTTTCTTCATGCCTGTAAAGTCACGCCCGTTTTCAGCCCCTTCTTTAAGAAGCTCTGCAACTGTCATCTGGGAAGGCGGCTTTCTCTTTTTGGGTTCTACATCATCAGACTTTTCTGCCGGTTTAACAGGCTCTGTTTTTTCAATAGGCTTTTCCGGTTGCTTTATTTTAGGCTGAACCTCAGCTATGGTTTCTTCCGGCCGCCCACCAACATACTGGCCGGTTGAGTTGTACAGCCTCCCGTCCTGCTCGAACGCAACCCCGGGTTTACCGTATATTCTGGAATATGGTTTTGCTTTGTTTAACATTTTCCCTCCTGATTGAGCGGCCCCTGTTTGAGCGGGCCGCATAAAGTTAAGAAGTTACATCCGCACCAGGGGTAACTTCGTATTCAACAGCAAAACAGGATGCCATGGTGGCCCCGTTTGTATCACTGCGTTTGAAGTCAATATAATCGCCCTCGGATAGTGCCTGATCCGGGAGAACAGCCGTAAGCTCACTCCCTGCGGCCTGTGTCCCGTTTGCAAACGCGCCAATCGACGTTGTTCCATTCAGGTACACCGTAATTGCAGAATCAGCATGTGTACCGGCTACAAGGACATTGCCCTGGATGGATTTGATTTTCATATCGGCCCATGCGACAAATTTGTTTGCGACCGTATTCACGGTACCGGCGGGACAAAGAATCTGTGCCGCCTGCCTCGCTGTATATGTCGGATGGTCGTAACTCATACTTTTCTTGGACATTTTGTCACCTCGTTTACCCCCGGAGGCTCCTTCCGGGGGTGCAAAATCAAGAGAGGAAGCCCTCTATAAAATGTTAAGCAAGCGATTCCCACTTAACAATCCTTGCCTGAGCATGGCCCATTGCAAGCGTATGGCAGAGGCCGAAGCCTCCCAAGTAATCAATGTGTTCAACAAAGGTCGTTACTCTTTGTCCGGGCTGTGAGCCCTGCTGCACGTTTCCGTACAGATCAGACCATATCTTCATCATCTCTGATGTTTCGCGCTTCCCTGTCACTCGACAGGTACGGGATAAACCCTGGTCGTTGAACCTTCCCCTGTTACCGGGGCTTGGCTGCTGATTGTCCAGTCTATGTTCTTTTTTAACTGTCACGTTTAATGTTTCCATTTGCGTTGTAGTGTCCATAGCTCTAAGGAGTTTCCAGCAATTCACGAAATTTTTTAGGCGCAGCTTACTTGATCGAAAAAATAATCATCTGCACAAGCATCTGTTAACCACGCCACACCTTTGGACCGGCCGTAATCAGAGGGTATTTTGCCCCTCATTTCCTCCGGCACCGCAACTGCCTCGGCAACAGTGTCATCACCGAAGAAATAAATCCAGTCAGTACTTGTGGTACCGTCTTTTGCGATATTGGTCTGCTCAACATACCGGCAGTTCTCATAACGCCCGATCTCACCGTTCATAACCATGTCAAACCCTTCGGTGACATACTTACGAACGTCTTCAAGGTCGTCTTTGAACCCGCGCAGAGTGGTCGGCCAGGAAATTGCATAATAGTCATCCTTGATATAAGGCGGAATATTACGCTCTTTCATGGCATCAATAATACCCTTTGCGTGTGCCCTGTTGAACGCCAGCGACGCAGTTCCACCAACCGTTCCGGTGGTAGACAACGCAACCGCAGTGGACGACGTGCCGCCTGCGGGATATACCCTCAGCGGTGTTTCGCCAAACTGCGCTTCAGCCTGAATGTCAAAGAACTTCTTTGCGTCATTCTTCAGGACTTTGTTAATGATTTCAGTTACCGGGTGAAGCGATAAATTATCGAGTTTTTGACTAAAGGGAACACTGTTCATTTATGTTATCGGCTATCTGTTTATGAAAGCCCTGCATGTCACCATGCAGATCAGACTATATCATCCCTTGCGGGCAGCGCACTCGTGGAGTTTTACCACCGTATCCATAAGGACTTAGGCTCCATACTCTAGTCGTTGAACCTTCGGCCTGTTTCCAGGTCGCTTGGCTGCTGATTGTCTTATAACTGCCAATTTTCAAACCGTCGCACTCGCTGTTACCAGCCATGCTGTGGTTTGGCAAGCCTTCAAGAGTTTCCAGCAATTCACGCTGTTTTCTATTGATTTCTTCTTGTTTATGGGTATATAGTACCGTATGACTATTTCTAAAACACAAAAAACAAAGATTGTCGCTACTTGCGCCTGCGGTTGCAACCGTGTTTTTAACCCATTCCCTATTTATAAAAATAGCCGTACTGAAAAAAATCCAGACAATTATATTAAAATAGCTGGGAACCGCGGCGGATTGCTTTTTATCCCTAAATATATCAGAGGGCATGCTCCCGGATGCTATAAAAGCAGAAAAGGGCGCCCTGCATGGAACAAAGGGCTTACAAAAGAACTTTGCCCAACCCTTAAAAAAATGGGGTTTCAACCCGGTCATAAGCCTTACAACGATTGGTCTCATGTCCACGAAATGCAACGAAATGATCCTGAATATAGAAAGCGTTGGCTTGCTTCTAAAAAAGGTCAAATTCCGTGGAATAAAGGCAAAACAAAAAAACAATACAAGAACGGTATAAAGTCCGGTAAAGAGCACGGAAATTGGTGCGGTGGTAAAAATAGTATTGTTGACACCGCCGAATATAAAGCCTTTTGCAAAAAGATCCTCAAAAGAGACAATTATACTTGCCAACATTGTGGAGATCATAATCACAAAGGCCGTGGTTCCCGCATTGTCCTTGATGTTCATCATATCATTGCTCGTAGCGAAAATCCGGATCTTATTTTAGACCCTAATAATGTCATAACATTATGCCGCAAATGCCATATTGAAACCGACAATTACGGAACAAAACTTATCCATAAAAGAAGAAAGCAACGGGGCAAGTAATTTACCCCCTTCTGTGATAGTCATCGTTCCCTGGGTAACCATGAAAGTGGTCTCAGGCATCGTGTTGGTTTCAACCAACGTCGAACCCTGAGTAGCCAAATCCGAATAAACGTCCCAATGGAACGTATCGCCTTTCTTTTTCCCCTGATGTGCGGCATCCTTGATGTCGCAGAACTGGCGGAATTTTACTGTCGGCTGTACAGCCATCCGGAGTTTACGACTCAAATTATCCGAGTACATATACATTCTGTTACTTTCAGCTTTCGCCTACTGACCCTTGCGGGCGAGCTGCCATTTCTGACAACCTCTCATGGTCTCCCATGAGTCCAGAGCACATCTTTACAGCCTAAATAGCTGCGGGTTGCTCATGCTCGTTGAGGAGTCCCTCTACAAATTTTCTATTATGGCCAGGCCTTTTAACGTGGTTTCGATAAAATTCAACAACAAGCCTCAAGTCGCCTTCATCCAACGGCACATTCCTAAAG
>CAYQFN010000039.1:10959-12847 GCA_964416685.1 uncultured Thermotogae bacterium
GGTTTCTTTTTTCGCCTTCTTTTTTTCAAGAGTCTCGGGCTTTTTTGCGGGCGTTCCTGCAATACTGCTCACCCATTCCCGAACCTCTTTGCCGGCAGCCTGGTACATTGCCAGGTCATTTTTGCCACCCGCCTGAAGCTTTTCATCAACCTTTTTCCTGTACAAATCACTGAGCACAGGGTCCTCAAGCAAGTCTTTAAAACCGCCCTTGTCAGCAGGCTTATGCAATTCATCCATAATCATTTTACGGGTGAATTCTTTTTGAACAACTTCCTGCACATTCTCAGGCGTCATACTTTCACCGGCTGAGTTCGTCACCGCTTCGCTCTTAATCGCGAGTATTGCCTTTTTGATATCGTCTTCGTCTCCGAACTGGATAGCTTCCACAATGGCATCAATATCCATGCCATCAGGCGTGTCAGCGTCCTCACCGTCCTTCTCGTCCGGTTCTTCGGAGTCTTCCTGCGACGTAATCTTTTTGGCCTCATTGAGCAATTTGGTGGCTTCGGCCAGACGTTTATCTGCGGCCGTCTCTTTTTGCAGTGTTCGCTTCCCCGCGTCTACAAGCTCAGATAGCGGGACCTGCATTTCCTCACCGTCAACAATGATGGTTTCCATCTGTGTTTCTTTTTCAACAGAATCAGGTTCGTCGGCCTCTTTTTCGGTTTCTTTCTCATCAGGCTTGTCGATCTCTTCTTTTGTTTCTTCGGCCGATGCCTCAGGTGAATCCTCAAATTCAAGCTCCTCTACCTGAATTCCCATTTCGTCTGCTTTTTGCTTGTTAACGGTTGCTACGATTGAATCCATAACAGCGCCCCTCGGATTTGGGGTGGCCTTGGATTCAGTTTCTTCAGTTTCTTCTGATACGTCCTCATGGATAGCATCACTCATTGTAAAAATCTCCTTGTTAGTCATCTATTTGATCAAGCTGCTGTTCAGCTTCCCGGGCCATTATGATCGCCTCGTTCAGCCATGTTATTGCCGCCTTGGCAATTTTTATGTTAACCTGCAATTCTCTGATCTTTTTTTCGTCTGCCGGATCAACTGTTTTCAGTTGTTCGACGGCTGCGTCTTCTTCCTGCTTCGCAACACCTATGACATACCGGCCTATGTCGTCCCGGAAAAAGGCGTCAACCCTGTCTCCTAAAATGATCTGAGCATTTAGTTCATCAAGTTCGCTCATCCTGCCCTGCCTTCCAAAACGTTATTAAGCCTATTCGCATTTATTGCTCTGGTTGTTTCTATTTCTTTCAATAACAAATCCTTTGCGATGTTTGCCCTGTTTCGCTGCGTACTGCCTGTTTCCTTGAGTCTGGTTTCAAGAATTTTCGCTGCACGATCAGCCTGTTTATTTTCGAGCTCTGCGGTCAACCTCTGTACTTCTGCCTGTAGGGCCTGGATCACCTGGGCCATTTGAGCTTTTTCGGGGTCCTGCTGGTTTACCTGGGAAAGGAACCTTTCGCCGTCCTTGTACCCCAGACTTCCGAATACCTCTTTTGCCACCTCATCAAATTTGAGCCCGGGAGGCGGCGCCTTCGCTATATTGGAAAGTCTCTCTATGGCCATGATTAATCTGTCAACCTTGGCAATCGGGTCAGTTGCGCCCATACCAACGTTGATTTTTACCAGTACAGGCTGTTCAAGTAGCGCCATTGCTGTTTTAGCGACGTCACCGGGAGCCTGCGCCTTCCGCATGGCGATACTCAAAACATTCATATCTGATTCATATGCCTGTTCAAGGGCATCGAGCTGCCGTAAAACCTTTTCAACCCACGTTTCAGCAAACGTCTTTATAAGATATTCAGTGAGAGCGCCGGACGCACCTCTCAGCATCCTCATGCCGCCGACGGTTTCATTAAGCTTTCGGTTCGTGGCGACAGATCCGGTA
>CAYQFN010000040.1:0-12494 GCA_964416685.1 uncultured Thermotogae bacterium
AGCTCTCGGTGTACATTGGAGCGGATGTTCCCTCGCTTTGGCATTGAATAGTGCAGCAGCAAACACTGACCCATTGCCGGTTTCACACTTCTCCGACAACTGTTCCCTTAGTGGGCACACCTACTACTGCCCTATTGGTGATTCCGTATCCTTTGGTACGTCAGGATGAGCCTTCAGGCTGAGCCTGGCCGATCTTGTGGACTAGCCTGCCTGCGCGTTTTGCATAGGCAAGCGCTTCGTGCGTGCCGGGGCGGGTGCCCGTGGTAAGGCGATGAAGGGAGCACTCACTCTGCTCGCTCAAGACGCAGCGACTAAGCTGATCCTGTATGGAGGCAAGCGCTAGATCCTCGCGTTCCTCTCCTTTTGGAGGCGCGTTGGGATCGGGAAGGGCACGATCACAGTGACCTACTCCCAGGGGCCGTACAACCCCATCTTGTGATGGGGCGCGAGGCAGCACCTCCCGCAAACGGCTGTCTCGCCTTGGAGGAGCTAACCTTGTGCTAAGGTTCCAGTAGAATTCGCTGTGGGACGAATGTCATACCGCTGTGACGCTCATACCCGCGTGACAATCGTGCTGTGACAACTCTGCTCCTTGACGGACGTATTCATTCCGGCTAAAATTACTAGCAGTCAAGAATAGGAAGTGCTAATGACTATGTTATACTGCAGCGTGTGGGAGGTCGAAGATGCCACTGTATCGCTATGAGTGTGAATCTTGTGGTAATCAGTTCACGGTTTTGGTTCGCCAGCAGGCGCAAGCTGATGATTCGGTGTGCCCAAAGTGTGGAAGCGAAGATACACGACGCATGGTGTCACGGGTCGCGATCCAGTTCAAGGGGAGCGGGTATTACAAGACGGATTACGCACATAAGGGGAAGGCCGGCTCCGCTGGAGCTAGGAACAACGGCTCGGCAGTGGCCGAATCGTCGACCGACTCCAAGGTGAATAGCGCGGGAAACGACACGAAGCCATCAAACGCGGCCTCTGAAAAGAGATCAGAGGGCAAAGCGACGAAAGAGACCGTCTCTGCTGGTTGACGATAGCCCGATAGCAGCATCTGTAAATTCCCACAGTACACTCCCATCTCTACACCACGCCTGGCCCCCTCATGCCCGCACCTGCTATAATCCTTAAGTACTTTGCCAGAGAGTGTTGGGCGGGAGTGGATGTCACGTGTAAGATGGAAAAGGAGACTGAAGATGAGCATAAAGTTGGTTCTGCTGCGGCACGGAGAGAGTGAATGGAACCTGGCGAACCGGTTCACCGGGTGGACGGACGTCGATCTCTCGGAAAAGGGGCTGGCCGAGGCAAAGCGGGCCGGCGAGATCTTGCGTGAAGGGGGCTACACCTTCGATGTTGCCTACACCTCTGTCCTCAAGCGGGCGATCCGCACGCTGTGGATCGCGCTCGATGAGCTGGATCTGATGTGGATCCCCGTCTATCGCTCGTGGCGCCTGAACGAGCGGCACTACGGCGCGCTGCAGGGGCTGAACAAGAAGGAAACGGCAGAGGAGTACGGGCAGGAGCAGGTGCATCAGTGGCGGCGAAGCTATGCCGTTCGCCCTCCGGCGCTGGACCGAGATGATAAGCGCCATCCACGCTTCGACCCGCGCTACGCGCAGCTCAAGCCGGAGGAGCTCCCCGCATCAGAATGCCTGAAGGACACACTGGAGCGGGTCCTCCCCTATTGGCATGGGACGATCGTCCCTGATCTCAAGGCGGGAAAGCGCGTCCTGATCGCGGCGCACGGGAACAGCCTGCGCGCGCTGGTGAAGTACTTGGACGATGTTTCGGAGGAGGAGATCACCGGATTGAACATACCAACCGGGTTTCCCCTCGTCTACGAGCTCGATGATGATCTGCAGGCGATCAAGCACTACTACTTGGGAGATGCTGAAGAGATCGAGAGGGCGACAAACTCAGTCGCCAAACAGGCCTCGACAAAGTAGTGGCTCCCCTGGCAAGCGATAAGAGAAGAGGAGCTATGCGTGAGCGATGATGCAGCGCGAAACGGGCCGCGGGTGCACCTGGCGAGCCTGGGATGCGCCAAGAACCTGATCGATTCAGAACGGATCCTCGCCCGTTTCGCCGCTGCTGGAGCGATCGTTGGCGCACCACCGGAGGAGGCGGAGATCATCATCGTCAACACCTGCGGGTTCATCGAGCCGGCCAAACGTGAGTCGATCGATACGATCCTCGACTACGCCCGCTACAAGGAGGAGGGAAACTGCCAGCGATTGATCGTGATGGGCTGCCTGGCGCAGCGTTACTCCGAGGAACTGCACCAGGGACTTCCCGAGGTGGACGGGGTGTTCGGCCTGAACCAGGACGAGGAGATCCTTGCCGCATGTGGGTTTACGCAGACCTGCGACAGCGGGCGTTTCCTGCTCACCCCATCTCACACCGCTTACCTGCGCATCTCAGATGGCTGCGACAACAGGTGCACCTACTGCACCATACCACTCATCCGCGGATCGTATCACGGCCGCCCAGCAGGCGAGATCATCAGCGAGGCCGAGGAGCTGGTGGAGCGAGGCGTGCGCGAGATCAACGTCATCGCGCAGGACACGACGGTGTACGGGGCGGAAGCGCCGGGAGGGATGCGCATCCACGACCTGCTGGCACGCCTGGCGAAGATCCCGGATCTGCACTGGCTGCGCCTGCTGTACACCCATCCGGCCCACTTCCCCGACGGGATGATCGACGCCTACGCGCAGATACCGAAGCTTTGTCCATACGTCGACCTGCCGCTGCAGCACTTAAACGACGATATCCTCCGCCGCATGGCCCGCGGGGTGACAAGGGATGAGTGCCTGAGGCTGATCGAGCGCCTGCGCTCCCGGGTCCCTAGTATTGCTATCCGCACGACGTTCATCGCCGGATTCCCCGGCGAGACCGATGAACAGTTCAATGAGCTCTTGCAGTACGTCAGACAACTTGAGTTCGACCATCTCGGTGTCTTCCCCTACTCGCAGGAGGAGGACACACCGGCCGCTCTCATGCCCGGTCAGGTTCCAGAGGAGGTCAAGGAAGAGCGCGTTGCCGAGCTGATGCTCGCCCAACAGGAGATCGTCTTTGCCCGCAACGCATCGCTCGTCGGAAGCAGGATGGAGGTGGTGATCGACGGGGCGGGTGATGAGGATGGAGTCTGGCTCGCCAGATCGCGCACCCAGGCCCCGGACGTCGACAGCATCACCTTCGTTGAGGGGGAGGGGCTCGCCGTCGGGGAGTTCATCGAGGTGGAGGTCACCGGAGCTGACGAGTACGATCTGATCGCGAGGCCAGTGTAAGGAGAATCATGAATTACTCACTTGAGATCAGTGATGACCTGCAGCCGTGCCCGGTGATCCCGGCGTTGATCTGGGCCGAGGGGATCGAGCCGCCCCTGCCGACGGAAAGTGCGCCGGGTTTCCTCGCCGATGTCATCAAACAAGCACAAGACGCTGGTGAGGAGTACGTTCCAGCGGAGCTTAGAAAGCGCGTGCGTAAGATGCTTCGCCACGGGAAGTACCACCCCAGCGGGCGAGGGAAGCCGGCGAGCGAGTTCCTATTACGCGCGGCGCTGAGCGATGAATTTCCGCTTGTGAACGGTCCGGTCGATGTGAACAACGCGATCAGCCTCGCCTCCGGCCTGCCCGGTTCGATCTTCGACTCCGCCCTCTCGGGGACGGACCTGTTGATCAGACGTGGACTGCCGGGTGAGTCCTACGTGTTCAACAACTCCGGCCAGACGATCGACCTGCAGGATCTGCTCCTCATCTGCCGCAGGCAGGGTTCAGGCTGGCAGCCGTGCGGGAACCCGGTGAAGGACGCGATGATAACCAAGATCAACGAGCGGACGAGGAACGTCATCGCTGTCCTCTACGCCCCGGCTGATACGGATCAGGACGATCTATCCACTTGGGCAGACAGATTCGCGCACCTCCTCGCATCACACTGTAAAGCCCCAACAAGCGGTTATCGCATCGTCGAGCCGTAGGTCACTTGCGGTCGACCTGCGCCTCTTGCGTCGATAACGGTGTGCGATGAGGATAGCAAGACACAGAAAGACGGCGCCGATAACAATGAGGACCGACGCTACCGCCGAGCTGGGTTCCACGAGCATGAACCCGAACACCAGCCCGAGAAGCGCCGATCCTATTCCCAGAACGCAGGAGTAGATGAAAGATAGCCCCGTTTCCACTCAGGAGCCCTATCCGTGTGCTGCTAGAATGAGATCTGTATGTCGGCGGAAGCCTTAGCCTCTTTGAACCACTGATTCCACCGGTCTCTCTGCGCGTTCTTGAGAAGGTTATCATGGATGTTGGCAGAGACATCGGATAGTGGCTTGATCGTGCCATCAGCGTTGGTGTAATCGGCCTGGTGAGCGTCGTAGTAGGCCTGCACGTCAGCATCGCTCACGGAAACGTCAGCGATGACCGACTGCTGCAAGGCCTGCACCATTAGCTGCTCGCGGATGCTCTGTGCGAGGCGCGTCTTGTAGTCCTCCAGGGATGATCCCTGCTGCTGAAGAGCGGCATCGATCTGCTCGACCGTCATTTGGTTCTGTTGCATGATTTGGTCCAGGCGTGACTGCACGTTATCGGCAACCTGAGATTCGTCCGCCTCCATTCCCAGGGCCACCGCCTGCTGAACCATGATGCGGCTATCGATTATCTGATTCAATACGTCTCGTTGGTAACGATCAAGAAAAGCTGTTCCCTCGGGAGTTGAAAGGAGCGTCTGTCCAAACGCTTGTGGAAGCTGGGAGAAGACAACCTGAAAGATCTGCGAGATGGCAGCAGCATTCTCCAGAGTGGCGATTGTGATCTGCTCGCCGTTTACAGTGGCAGCGATAGTGGAAGACGGTGTCTGTGTGTCTGCGGGAGTTGATGTCCCTTGAGAAAGGGCGAGTAGCGAAGTGAGCAAGAGCCCAACCAGTAATAGTAGCGATACTTTTTTCACGTGAAGCCTCCATTTCGATTGTTAATTGGTGGATCATGCCTCATTCTTGGGGGGTCTTTCAAGTCAAAGTGGCGTCAGACCTTCGATCTTAGGATTCTACTGGGTCTACAATTACGGCTCCTTGTCTTCTGACTGTAGACTATGCCACCTCGCAACAGGACGCTTAGGGGTATATCTATTCCCGAAAATTCGTGGCCTTTATGTAGCAAGCCTTGCGCTCTATTCGCCGGCAAACGGATACGTTAGGATCGGGTTGCGCACTGCTCGCGTCTGGTCCAGCCGCCGCACCGGAGCCGTGTGCGGCGCATCACGCAGAAGCGGCGGGTTCTCTCTTGCCTCGGAGGCGATCTTCTCCAGTGCTTCAGCGAATCGATCGAGCGTTTCTCTGCTCTCCGTCTCTGTCGGCTCGATCATCAACGCCTCGTGCACGATCAATGGAAAGTAGATTGTGGGCGGATGGAACCCGTAGTCGATCAGTCTCTTGGAGATATCGAGAGTCGATATTCCCTCCGCAACGCCCTTTCCGGAGAGGACGAACTCGTGCTTGCACAGCCGGTCGTAGGGAAGTCGGTACGTCTTCTTCAGCCTCTCTTGCAGGTAGTTCGCGTTCAATACGGCGTTTTCGCTGGCCTCACGCAAGCCCTCATCCCCTAGTGTTAGAATGTAGGCGTACGCCTTGAGGAAGACGCCGAAGTTCCCATAGAACGAGTGCATGCACCCGATGGATTGCCCCTTCTCCCAATCGAGTGTGTAGCGATCGCCATCTGAGCATACACGTGGAATAGGAAGGAATGGGACAAGGGATTTGCTGACCGCCACTGGTCCGGAGCCCGGCCCGCCTCCGCCGTGTGGAGCGGACATCGTCTTGTGCAGATTGAAGTGGAACACATCCGCTCCCATATCACCGGGGCGAGCGCGCCCGAGGAAGGCGTTCAGGTTCGCTCCATCGAAATAGCAGAGGCCACCAGCGGCGTGGACCATTGCAGTGATCTTTATGATATTCTCCTCGAAGATCCCTAACGTGTTAGGGACAGTGAGCATGACGCCGGCAACGGTCTCATCAAGCTCACCGCTTAAGGCGTTGAGATCAACTAGGCCGTCTTCACCGGAGGGAATCTCAGTGACGGAAAAGCCAGCGGTCGCCGCTGAGGCGGGGTTCGTCCCGTGAGCGGAGTCAGGCAAGAGGATGCGTGTCCTCTCCGTCTCACCGCGCGCCTCAAAGTAGCGCTTGAACAGGAACATCCCTGTGACCTCTCCGTGGGCACCGGCCGCCGGTTGTAGCGTCACATCGGCCATCCCAGCAATGCCACACAAGAGCCTTGACATCCTGTACATAACGGCGAGCGCTCCCTGCACAAGGTCCGGGTCGGCTGCGGGGTGGATAGATGCAAACCCAGGAAGGCGCGCCACGTCCTCGTTCATCTTGGGGTTGTACTTCATAGTGCAGCTTCCCAGCGGATAGAGACCGTCATCGATGCCGTAGTTCAGCTTGGAAAGGGCGGTGTAGTGACGCACGACTTCTGGCTCACTCAAGTTGGGGAGTCTTGGCTCTTTAACTCGGATAAGCTCCTTCGGCAGGAGGTTATCCTCTCCGCGGTTTGGAACGTCCAGGTTCGGAAGGATTCCGCCTGTTCCATTTCGCTTTTCATAATCGAATATTGTTCTCACAGCATCCTCCCCACAAGGTCGACAAGATGATCGAGCTCATCCTTTGATCGTCTCTCCGTGACGGCGAAGCGCAGCGCTCCGCTGACTCCGAGTGCTTCCAAATGCGCCGGGTCATCTACGAGGATGCCTTCCTCGCGCAACCCGGCACGAATCTTCTGAGGGTCACCCGGAATTTGTAGCACGAACTCGTTGAAGAATGGTGCGTCAAATTCCAGCGAGCAACCAGGCAGCGCACTCAATCCCTCGGCCAGATAGTGCGCCTTCTCTAGATTGAGGAGAGCGAGATCGCGCAGTCCATCACCACCGAGGCTGGCCAGATAGACGGTCGCGGTAAGGGCACACAGTTGCGCGTTGGTGCAGATATTCGACGTCGCCTTCTGACGACGGATGTGTTGCTCGCGCGTCTGCATGGCCATGGTGTATCCGATCACCCCGTCAGCGTCTACCGTCTGTCCGACGAGACGCCCCGGCATCTGCCGCAGGTAGGCCTTCCTTGTCGCAAAAAGGCCGAGGAGAGGCCCGCCAAACGAGGCGGGTAAGCCGAACGGTTGTCCTTCGCCAGTGACAATGTCAGCTCCAAATGTCCCTGGAGGAGCGATAATCCCTAGAGAGACTGGATTTACAGCGACTATCAACAGAGCATGTCCGATCGCGTCCTTGACTTCGGCCAAGTTCTCGATAACGCCGAATGCGTTCGGTGATTGCACGACGACGCCGCCAACATCAGGGGGAACGCGGGAGAGATCGCAACGGCCATCGATCATTGGGATCTCTGCGACCTCAATCCCGGAGGCCCAGCAATAGGTGTCAACCACACGGCGGTAGTGAGCGAAGAGGGCACGGGAGACGGCAATCTTCCGTGTACCGCTGACGCGCGCCGCCATCATCGCTGCCTCGGCAAGCGCGGTCGCTCCATCGTACATCGACGAGTTGGCGATCTCCATTCCCGTCAGCTCGCAGACAAGCGTTTGGAACTCGAACATCGCCGTCAGTGTTCCCTGGGCTATCTCAGGTTGGTATGGGGTGTAGGCCGTGTAGAATTCGGAACGTGATGTAATGTGCTGCACGACACTGGGAATGTAGTGGTCGTAGATTCCACCACCTAGAAAAGAGATCGCGCGCGCTGCATCATTCTTCTGCGCCAAGGCGCCAAGATCCTTTTGTACTTCCATCTCGCTCTTCGGGGAGAGACCGAGGGGCTGAAAACGGTCTTTGACGATCTGTGGTATATCAACAAAGAGCTCCTCCATCGAGGAGCGGCCGATCGCGGCAAGCATCTGCTCGCGATCGGCATTCGTGTTAGGAATGTAGCGCATTAGAGCCTACTCTTCCGCGATGAGTTTCTCGTAAGCTGCAGCGTCGAGAAGGGCATCGACCTGGCTTGGGTCGCTCAATTCAAGGACAACTAGCCAGCCTGCGCCATGCGGATCTGCATTGATCGTCTCCGGCGATGCCTCTAATTCCGAGTTTACCTCCAGCACTGTTCCCGCCACTGGGGCGAACACATCGCTCACCGCCTTGACAGACTCCACCGTTCCCAAGGCATCCCCCTGGCTAACTGTTGTTCCTACGGCAGGAAGCTCGACGAATACGACGTCGCCAAGCTCGCTCTGCGCGTGATCAGTGATTCCCACCTTTGCTCGCTTGCCATCTAGCTCCACCCACTCATGTTCTTCAGTGTAGCGGTACTGCGTTGGGTAACCCATCATACCTCCCTAACTCCTCAATTTATGGTCACGATTATACGTAGGCATCTTCCCATCGGCCACATCTAGAACGGGGCCGTTTCATCGCGCGCGACCGGGTAGAAGCTGGCGTAGGCCTTGTGAAAGATAACCGGTACCTTCCCCAAGGGTCCGTTCCTCTGTTTAGCGACGATAATCTCCGCCTCGCTCCCCGAGCTCTGGCCGTCCTTTGTCGCGTCGGCCGGCTCGTTGTAGTAGTCGGCGCGGTAGATAAAGGCAACTACGTCAGCATCCTGCTCGATCGCGCCGCTCTCGCGCAAGTCAGACAGTCGGGGATATTTCTTTCCCTTCTCCCGTTGCTCCACCGCTCGATTCAGCTGTGAAATGGCGATAACGGGCACATTAAGCTCACGCGCCAGTTTCTTGAGAGACCGCGTGATATGAGCGATCTCTTGTTCTCGCACGTCGGTTCGGATCGACCCTTCAAGCAGTTGCAGATAGTCAACAATGATCATGTCCAATCCATGCTGCGCCATCATCCGCCGCGCCTTGGCACGAATCTCCAACACGGACGTTCCAGGAGAATCATCGACCATGATCCGCGCTTTCTGGAACTTGCTCGCTGCGTTAGCGATATCGCGCCACTTCGCTGCAGGAACGTATCCTCCACGCAGGCGGTGCAGGCTAACCTTTGCCTCACCGCACAACAGCCTCTCTAACAGTTGCTCCTTGGTCATCTCCAACGAGAAGATCCCCACCGCCGCGTTCTCACGAATCGCAATGTGCCGTGTCAGCGCTAGCGCCAGGCTCGTCTTCCCTGTCCCCGGCCGCCCGGCGACAACTATGAGATCAGAGCGCTGCAACCCCGATGTCATCTCATCCAAACGCGGAAATCCCGTGGAAAAACCGGTTATTGTGTGACGATTTGGATCGCGGTGCAGTTCTTCCAACGTGTCAATATGGTCATAGAGAAACTCGTTTATCAGGTAGTAGTTTCCCGATCCCTCATTGCGGGAGATGTCAAAGATCATCGTCTCCGCCTTGTCCAAGATCTCGGCCGTTTCGCTCGCCTCGTCGTAGCCAAACTCGGAAATCCTCCCACCGGCCTCGATAAGCGCACGCAGAGTCGCCTTCTTGTGGATGATCTCCGTATAGTAATCGAGGCTGGCCGTGGTCGTGACACGATCGAGGAGCTCATTGAGGTAGACCCGTCCTCCCGCCTTCTCCATGTCCCCCTGCTCTTCAAGGCGGTTGGACAACGAGACGATGTCGGATGGCTCTCCTCGATCGAACAGGTCGCGAATGGTGCGAAATATCACGCGGTGCGAGCGACGGTAGAAGTCCTCTGGGCGCAGCTTGTCAATCAGGATAGGGATAGTCTCTTCCGGTTCCAGAATGGCAGAACCAAGCACCACCTGCTCCGCCTCCGTGTTCTTGGGAAGGCTGCGCAGAGGAGTACCGTGTCCCGACGCCATCTCCTGCTCCCTCATCTGTCTCGACCTCCCTCATTATTATAGTCAAGCGATCGTGTGCAGACCAGCAGGGTAGCTTCATGATCTGAACTTGCTTCTCACAGACTCACGCGCCAGATTGAAGAGATGATCACCGTTTGCTATACTCTGGTGCAACGTTTCATTATTGGGAGGGTGATGTGGAAGTATTGACAATGAAAGAGCTGTTGGAGACCGGGGTTCACTTCGGCCACCGAACGCGTAAATGGAACCCAAAGATGGGTCGTTACATCTTTACCGAGCGCAAAGGGATTCACATTATAGACCTTGAGCAGACTGTGGACATGTTCAAGAAGGCCTACTTCTTCGTCCGCGATCGCGCCGGAGAAGGGAAGGAAATCTTATTCGTCGGCACGAAGAAGCAGGTGCAGTCAACGATTGCTGATGAAGCCAAACGGTGTGGTGCGCACTATGTGAACCGCCGTTGGCTTGGCGGGACGCTCACCAATTTCGTTACGATCAAGCAGAGCATCAAGCGAATGAAGGACCTTGAGACGATGATGGAGGATGGATCTATCGACTATGTGCCCAACAAAGAGGCAGCGCGCATGCGGCGCGATCTCGCCAAGTTGCAGCGCAACCTGGATGGACTGCGGCACATGGAACGCGTCCCCGACATCCTGTACGTAATCGATCCGGACATCGAGATCAATGCCGTGCACGAGGCAAGCATACTCGGTATCCCAATCGTAGCAATCGTTGATACCAATTGCGATCCTGACCCGATCGACTTTCCGATCCCCGGAAACGACGATGCGATCAAGGCGACAAAGCTGATCACATCGCGCATCGCAGATGCCATCCTCGAAGGACGCGAAGGCAGGCAGGAAGAGGCCGAACAGGCCCCCACCGCCACCGTAGAGAGCGAACCGGTCACAGAGGGGGCTGAAGCGCTGGTAGAGGAAGGAAAGGAAGAGCAGCCTGAGGAAACACCTGTAACGAAAGAAGTCACCACTGATAGCGTGGAGACGGGATCGGTTACAGAGCAGGCGGCCGAAGCACGGGCAGCAGAGGAGGAGGAAGAGAAATCTGAAGAGAAACCTCTAGGCAAAGAGGGAACGGTAGAAGAGGTACCCGTGGCTGTGGCCGCAGAGGAGCCTGCCTCCCCAGAAGACGAAGGAACAGAGGAAAATGACGATAAGAAGTGAGGACGTAAAAGCCTTACGCGCGGCAACGGGCGTAGGAATCATGGACTGCAAGAACGCCTTGGCTAAGGCTGACGGCGACCTGGAGCGCGCGAAGAAGATCCTGCGCGAAGAGGGGCGCGAGCTGATGGCGCACAAGGGGCGTGAAGCGACAGAGGGACGGATCGAGGCGTACGTGCACCACAGCGGAAAGGTGGGCGTTCTAGTGGAGATCGCGTGCAACACCGATTTTGCTGCTAACAGCGAGGACTTCCGCACATTTACGCGCGATGTGGCGATGCAGATTGCGGCGGCGAAACCGCGCTACGTCTCCCCCGAAGACGTCCCCGCGGAGGACCTGGAGAACGAAAAAGAGGTCTACCGCGTGCAGATGAAGAAGGAAGGGAAGCCCGAACAGATCATCGACAAGATCGTCGAGGGGCGGATAAAGAAGTTCTACACTGAAGCGTGCCTGCTGAAGCAGCCGTACGTGAAGGATCAAGCGCACACGATCGAGGATCTTCTCGCTGACCTGCGCTCAAAGACGGGAGAGAACATCTTCATCAAGCGCTTTACCCGTTACGAAATAGGGGAAGAGGGATAGTGACCTCCCCGGCGCGCCTTCTTCTCAAGCTGAGCGGTGAAGCGTTCGCTGGAGAAGAAGGCGCTTTCTCCCCCAAGGCCCTGCGCCGCATCTCTCAACAGATAGCATCTCTTCCGGACATTCAGATCGGAATCGTCGTCGGTGGGGGAAACATCATCCGCGGAGCGCGCAGCCCCTGGCTCAACCGTGTTGACGCCGACTCATTGGGGATGCTCGCCACCGTGCTGAACGGCTTTGCCCTCTCCACCTACCTTGAAGGCGCGGGCAAGGAAACGATCGTACAGTCAGCGGTGATGACCGAACTAACCGATCCGATCTCACCACGCAAGGCACATAAGGCCCTCTCCGAGGGCAAGATCGTCATTTTCGTCGGTGGGACAGGAAACCCGCTTGTCACCACAGATACCGCAGCCGCCGTCCGCGCAGCGGCGATCGGTGCCGACCTCGTCGTCAAGGGCTCGAACGTCAGGGGCGTATTCAACGCCGATCCGGCGGTAGACAAGGACTCACGCATAATCGATGAGCTCACCTACGATGAATTCCTGGCGGCGCGCTACGGGGTGATGGACCAGGTAGCGGTGGAGATCTGCCGGGAGAACGAGCTGCCGATCGTTGTCTTCGACCTATCAGATCCGGATGCCCTGGGCATGATCTGCCGCGGCGAGCGGGTTGGAACGCTCATACATTGAGTGATTCGGTGATTGAATCATTGAAAGATTGAGTGACTTACTCATTGAATGACTCAGTGATTGATCAAAACATCTTGTTCACGCCAAACCTTCGCATCCCTAGGACAATCATTCAATCTCTCAATCTTACACCTGCAACCACTTGAGGACATCACCGAAGCGCCGCTCGGCCTCGGAAAGGAGATCCTGCGGTAGGCCAGTATCGATCAGTTTGCGCGCCTCCTCCTGCGCCTGTTTCATGATGTCGATATCGCGCAGCAGGTTCACCG
>CAYQFN010000041.1:0-12240 GCA_964416685.1 uncultured Thermotogae bacterium
CCCCCGGTTGTCAAGCCCTATCTTGCCTCTTGCAAAAGAATGGGGCTTCAGGCTCTGATAGATAATTGTGTCTTGCCTCGTTGCAGATTTACGCACCCGTTGCCCGTTCTTACAACAACCCATTCAGTATAGGAAGGATAGATCTCACCTTCAAGGAGAAGAGCTTGTGGCGGGAAGAGCGCTCAACGCCTGCTCCACTGCCTGTTTTTCCTGCGTTAGCGTGTCGATCTGTTTGCGCAGTTTGTCGTACTCGCTGACGGGCATCGATGTGGCAGCCGCAAGTTGCTTATTCGCCCTGGAGAGGGCCTTATCGATGAGGGCGAGGGCCTGATTGAAGTATTTTCGTGCGGTGACGGGCATCCCACGCCCGCGATAGAGATCTCCCAAGGACATGTAGGCCCGTTCGAAGGTGGGGTGCTTCTTAATGAGTTCTTCGAGCTGCGTTGTTGCTTTGGTGTAGTCCTTCTTACGAAACGAGATCATCGCATTTATGTACTCTGCCTGTGCTTCAATCTTCACCTGTGGGTGGCTTGCCAGGAGGATGTCGATGTCGCGCTGCGCGATGTCGGTCTTCCCCAGGTTGACTGCCACATTGGCGCGCATCAGGTAGACCGATTCGTCGGCGAAGCGGTTGTTGCACTTCTCCAGGCTTTCCAGAGCCTCGTTGTACCGCTTAAGATTGATCTGGGCAGTGGCCAGGTAGTAGTAGGTCTGGCGCGGGCAAAAATCGAGCGCAATGCTGCGCTTGAGGGTCCCCTCGGCCAGGTTTGCTTCCCCCATCTGCAGCTGGCGGATCCCCTTGCCAAGGAGGATGTTCGCCTGGTAGTCACGCACGCCGACAATACTTGTGCCAAGGGAGAAGAGGACAACGATAGCAACCGCTCCTTTGAGCCACCAGCCTGAGAGAGATACCTTACGTGTCGCATGCTCCCCGTACACCGGAGCGGAAGCGATCCCCAAGGTAAGTACGACCACGAGAGATGATGCCGGAAGATGCGCGGGAAAGCTGAACAGCGCGTGCACAAGGAACACAACGATGCCGCTTCCCAGGAGGATGAGATCGAGCCGATCACCCTCGTCAGTGTTCGTTCGCAGACGCAGCCAGAAGAAGAGTGGAAGCATTACGAGTATGGAAAGAAGCGCGATGATGCCCAGAACCCCCATCTCAGCCACCACCTGCACATAATCATTGTGTGCCTGCGCCGCGCGGGGGATGTAGAAGTTGTACGACTTACCTTGTGGGGTGGCGAGGAAGGCCGCCTTGTACGGGACGAAGTTGAGCTTGTAGTTTCCCAATCCTACGCCGAAGAGCGGGTGGTCCTTGAACATCTCCCAGCCGACCCACCAGTCCCAGGAGCGTGTCTTCCCTGCATTGTGCGCCCAGACCCGCGAGATCCACGAGGAACTGCCATCCGCTGACAGCCCAACGACTGAGTTGAGCGGTCCCGAAGGTGCCTCAACGAGGGACGTAAACGCGAGGACGACCAATAGGGCGATCAACCAGATCCTGTTTGCCTTGAGCGGCTCGACCGGACGGAAAATAGTCCAGGCAACAACGAGTGCGATCGCTGCTGCGACTAGGCCGACGATGGTCCCTGTCTGCTGCAGCAGAAGCACTGTGCCGAAGGAAAATGATATGAGCCCGATCGCAACGGTGCGCAGGATGCGAGACTTCAGGCGAACAATCAGGATCACTGTGGGAAATAGCAGGTAGGCGAGGAACCCACCCAGGTAGTTGCGGTTTCCCATCGTTGAGATGACCTCATCTAATCCGTGCCCGCCGTACGCCCCGCGCATCACGCCCAGGTACTGCAACAGGCCGTACAGCGAAGCGAGAAAGGCCGAGGCGAGGAGGGCATAGAGGATAAGGTTGACATCCTCCTTGCGTTTTACAAAGTTTGACACAATAAGGTAGAACAGGAAGAAGACGACGACAAGCACCAGGCTCTGGATCACCACGCGACCATTTGTTGCATTGATCAATGATAGCAGCGAGACGATGATCAGTCCGAACGCGGCGTATGCGGGAAGCGGTAGGCGGATCTTCCACTCGTCCTTCGCCAGGGCGGAGATTCCCCACAGGATGAGCAGAACCGAAACCCCCACGATGGCGAAGATCGTCTTACCGTAGCCGAACTCGGTCGGCGTTGGCCAGATGAAAAGGGGAAGTGAGAAGACAAACGCTGCAATCAGGTAGACCATGATTCGATCGTAGGGCACCTGGAAGTGCCGTGCCTTCACTCTCTTGTGTTGGCTAGGACGTCGCTTCTTACCCATATTCTTATTATACTTAGACATCGCTATCACCGCCAACTGCCATATGCGCGATCGCCGACAGCTTATCCATCCCCCCGAGGGTGGAGATCACGGGGCGAAGAACGGGCCAGAGGTCCCTGCGTGAGGCAAGAGCGTGAACGAGCCGGCTGGGATAGTCAATATCTCCGTACTGAGCGATGACCTCCGCTATCTCCGGGCCGGCGATCACACTGAAGATGGCATCGATCTCTTCATCATCAATGTCACGCAGCAGGTCTCTCGCTGCCCGACCGAAGGCAAGCTCATCACCGATCTCCTGGCTAAATAGTTGTTGATACACAGCCAGATCATCCTTCGCCGTCTTTCCTTCTAGGGCCGCCTCGGCAGCGACCTTCCCTGCGATGCGTGCGCACACGCCGCCAGTGTAGAGCCCCCCGCCGGATAATGGTTTCACCTGCCCAGCGGCGTCCCCGACGAGAAGCGCGCCATCGGCGATTACCTCAGGCGCAAGTGAGATGGGGATCATTCCCTGTATGCGCTCGATCTCCCGTCCGAACTTGTGCGCTTTTAGAAGGCGTGACAGGAGTTCGTTTGTCTTCGTCCCCAGGGGGGCGGCCAGACCAACTCGCATGTGTCCCTCCTGCGCGGGGATCACCCAGGCAAAGAATGTCGGAGCGATCGCTCTTCCGCAGAAGATGTCGACCTCATCGGTCTTCCGTACCGTTCCAATGACCGTCGCTTGGCTCGCGATGAGCATCTCTTCAGGTGGAGCAAGGGAGAAGGAGGAGGCAACGAGGCT
Source organism: uncultured Thermotogae bacterium (assembly GCA_964416685.1). GTDB lineage: Bacteria > Bipolaricaulota > Bipolaricaulia > UBA7950 > UBA9294 > M55B144. Next base: position 3,056 of record CAYQFN010000041.1, read on the forward strand.
TCTTGGGCCATCGGCGCCGATGATCACAGAAGCGCGCACGTCTTCCCGCAGCCCACCCGCGGTGAGTGATATCGACCCCTCCCGGGCGGAGGTAACGCGGGTGTTAACGCGCACCTCAGATCCCGCATCGCGAGCAAGCCGGAGTAGCTCCCGATTGAGCACAGCACGATCGATCACGACTCCCTTGACCGCATCGGCGTGCAGCGAAATCTGCACCCCCGAAGGAGAATGGATGACTCCCCCACGAATCTCCCGGATGACGCTAACATCGGACGCACCGAGTGTCGCGAGAACCCGTGGGCTGAGGAGGCCGGCGCAGCGCACCGGCTCACCCGATCCATCCCCCTTCTCGACGAGCAGTGTGTGCGCGCCCCCTTCTGCGGCACATCTAGCGGCCACCGCACCGATCGGTCCACCGCCAACCACGGCAACATCGTAATCCAGCATGGGTGAACTAATCCTCCTCTTGCTTCGGCGGGCGAACCATAATCTCGTCGACCATTGCCCGCGGGCTTGCTTCCTCATACAGGATGCGATAAACAGCATCCGTTATTGGCATCTCAACCTTCTTCTCGATGGCAAGCATATGCACGATCTCTGTAGCGTAGACACCTTCAGCCACCATCTTCATGTTTCCCATGATCTGCGACACAGGCTCTCCCTGCCCAATACGAGAGCCGACAAAGCGATTACGGCTATGCTCACTGGTGCAGGTGGCAACAAGATCGCCAAGTCCAGCCAATCCGAAGAAGGTCTTCTCATTCACTGCAAACGCACGCCCGAAGCGCACCATCTCCGCCAGACCCCGGGTGATCAATGCCCCGCGGGTGTTGTCTCCAAATCCCAGTCCATCCGATATCCCGGTGGCGATGGCGATGGTGTTCTTCACCGTCCCGCATAGCTCAACGCCACGGATATCCTCCGAGGAGTAGACGCGAAAGCGGGGGGTGGAAAACACGGTCTGCAGCCTTTGTCGTAACCCCCGATCGCGTCCGGCGAGGACGACGGCGGTAGGCATGTCACGGCCCACTTCTTCGGCGTGGCTCGGTCCAGAAAGGGTGAACACGCCGCGCGCATCGATCGCGTCAGCAATTATCTCGGACATCGTTTGGTGTGAATCGCGGTCGAGCCCCTTGGCGAGGTTGACGTAAACCTTCTTTTCAGGAGCCAATGCGGCAATCTGCTCCATCACTGCCCGCATGGCAAACGAGGGGACGGCGAGCACGATCGTATCTGCGGCGATCGCTTCAGAGAGCGAGGCTGTAACGCGCAGATGCTCGCGTGGAAGCTTAACCCCGGGCAGGTAAGCAGCATTTTCTCGGGTCTTGTCGATCTCTTCCGCCGCTTGCGGGCGCCGCGCCCACAGTGTCACATCGTAATCGCTTAGCGCAAGGAGCCGAGAGAACGCTGTTCCCCAGCCTCCAGCACCAATTACAGAGATGTTCACTTCCCCTTCCCATCGTCTATCGCAATTGGCATCAGTGTCCCGGCGTGCTGTTCAATCCACGTTGTAGCGACGTCCAGCGGGTCTTCATCCTCTCCCACTTCGATGTCGGGAGTCAGTCCCACGCCCTGCACAGTGTCCCCATTGGGTGTCTTGTACTCTCCGATAGTCAGCTTGAGGGCAGATCCGTCGTTGTAGTTGAACAACTGCTGAATCACACCCTTTCCAAACGATTGCTCGCCGATGAGGATTCCCATGTTGTGGTCGCGGATCGCCCCAGCGGTGATCTCCGCTGCACTCGCTGTGCCACCGTTGATCAATATGGCGATAGGCAGATCCGGGATCCTGTTTCCGCTTGAGTAGTAGTTCTGATCACCTGATATCCGGCTCTTCGTTGAAACAATGACTCCCTTGTCGACAAATCGGCTGGAGACGGAGATGGCCGCGGAGAGGAGGCCGCCTGGGTTGTTGCGCATGTCAAGGATTATCCCGTCCAGTTTATTGAGGTCGAAGCTGCTAAGCGCCTTGTCCAGTTCAAGAGTCACGTTGCTATCGAAGCGCGACAAATGGATGTAGCCGATCCTGTCATCATCCATCAGCTTGCTCGTCAGGGCGACAACGGTGATCTTGTCTCGCACAACGGGGATGTCTTCCTGCGTGTCGTCCTTGTGAAGCACAGTAAGCGTTACAGTTGTCCCGATCTCCCCGCGGATCTTCATCGCCGCCTCGGAGAGGGTGATCCCTTCCGTGGACTCGCCATCGATCTTCAGAATCTGGTCGCCGGCCTGAATTCCCGCCGCCTCCGCCGGTGTCCCAGAGAGCGGAGCGATCACGGTAAGCACCTTGTCCTTGATCGAGATCTCAATCCCTACGCCGCTGAACTCACCTTCCAGGCTGCTTTCAAAATTCTCCAGATCAGCGGGATCGAAGAATTCGCTGTAGGGATCATCGAGCTCTTCAACAAGACCCTTCAACGCCCCGTACAGGGCTTGCTGATCATCGATCTTTTCTGGCTGGTAGAAGTAGTTCTTGATCGTCTGGTAGACCTGCGGAAGCGGAGAGAACAGATTGGGGTCCGTCTGCTGTCTTCCCCCAACTCCCAATACAACGACCAAAACGATCGTCGGGATCAGTAACAGCAGCGCTCTTCGGACCATGGACTTTTTTTTCAACTCATTCACCCCTTTCTCTACACATATTCATCGCTGTGATCTCTGTTGCCTTGGGATAGTACGGGCAGATCACCAACTTTTCTGTACATTATTGTAACGTCCGCGTTGCTGCTAGGGAAGGATTAGCGAGAGATTACTCATGGTTGCGCATAGACGATCTCCGAGGGGCAAAGGGGACACGCCCTGTCTAGAAAATGTCATTTCTCGCTCAAACTGCACTGCATTGGAGCAAGAGAACGACGGGCGTGGTGCAGCTTGGACATTGATGGCTCTCACGCCTGTCTTCTTACTTCCTCTCTCCGCACTCGTATTCAAGGAGCCGATCCGCAGCGGTGCCGTCTATGGCACGCTGGCAATGGCGGGAGTTGCCCTGCTATTCCTCACTTAATGGAACGAAAACCTAGAACTCAAACATCCGATAGACCAAGGTAGACCTGTTGTTGCTCCGTGAGGCTATCGATGACAATGCCGAGCGCGGCAAGCTTCATTCGCGCTACCTTTCGGTCAATCTCGTCCGGCACGCTGTAGACAGCAGGAGAGAGCTCGTCGCTCTCCACAATGTGCTGTAGCGTCAGCGCTTGCAGAGCAAAGGAGATATCCATGATCTCCACCGGGTGCCCATCGCCAAGGACGAGGTTGACCAACCTTCCATCACCGAGCAGATAGAGCTGGCGTCCGTTTCGAAGCGTGAATCGCCTGATCCCATCGCGTACATCTGCCTCCTCAAGAGCGAGGGCGGAAAGGGCCGACTTGTCGATCTCCACATCGAAGTGGCCGGCGTTGGCCATGACTAACCCGTCCTTTGCGTTGGCAAGAGCCGCCTGTGTGACCACATCCCGGCATCCGGTGGCGGTGATGAGAAAGTCGGCCTGTTCGATCATTGACTCCATCGGTCCGACGGAAAACCCGTCCATCACCGCTTCCAGCGCGCGCACTGGATCGACTTCACAGACGAGAACTCGCGCCCCCAGGCCACGTGCGCGCATGGCGATTCCCCGTCCGCACCAGCCGTAGCCGGTCACGAGCACGTTCTTTCCGGCGATCAGAAGGTTGGTGGAGCGCATGATCCCGTCCCACACTGACTGTCCGGTGCCGTAGCGGTTGTCGAACAGGTACTTCATCTTGGCGTCGTTCACTGCGTACATCGGAAAGCGGAGCTCTCCTTGACGTTCAAGGATGCGCAGTCGGTGCACCCCCGTCGTCGTCTCCTCACACCCGCCACGAATCTCAAGCTCCACTTCGCTATGCAGCAACTTCACTAGGTCACCGCCATCATCGAGGATGAGGTCCGGCTCAGTCGCAAGGACGCGGCGCAGATCTTCGAAGTACTCCGTCTCGTTCGCCCCGTGCTTGGCGTACACCGCTATCCCCTCCGCCGCAAGAGCAGAAGCGATGTCGTCCTGCGTGGAGAGGGGATTGCTCCCGCTAACTGCAACCTCCGCTCCGCCCGTCCGCAGCAGGAGCGCCAGGCAGGCGGTCTTCGCCTCCAGATGAATGCTCATCCCAATTCGGTGTCCGGCAAGTGGCTCCTCTTCGGCGAACTCGCCTCGCAACTGTGCAAGGAGTGGCATGTGCGCCATTGCCCAATCGATCTTCTTCTTCCCATGTTCAACCAATCTTCTCTCCATCGTTTTACCCTCCCGCCTACTCCCTTTAGTATGCTGAAAGCATTACTAGCAGCGCAACCTTAGTCTGCGATCACTGCCTCATTCCCGGTACGCATCCCAAGGTAGATTCCCGCCAGGATGATCGCTCCGCCCAAGGCTTTTGTCAGGGTGAGCGCCTCACCGAAGATGATGTAGGCAAGGATCGTTGCGCCTATCGGTTCGGCGAGGGTCACGATCGACACAACCGATGCCTGCAGATACTCAAGGGCCCAATTGAGCGATGTATGACCGATCAACTGCGGCCCCAAGCCAAGAAGAACTAGCCATACGTAATCTACTTTCGAAAAGCCAACAAGAGGTTCGCCCATCGCCAGGCAGACGATGAGCAAGATTATGGTAGCGGTTCCATAGGTCGCCAACGCATATCCCGAAAGGGGAACCTCCCGCCGCACGCGGCGACCGATGAGAAGATACCCCGCTGCCATGAACGCACCCCCGACGGCCAAAAGGTCGCCCTGCAAAGCCGTCCCTCCGAGGCGCATGTCCCCCCAACCGATCACCACGCTACCCCCAACGGCAAGGACAATGGCGAGCTTCAGGAGCCGAGAAGGGGGTTCGTGAAGGAACAGGCGTGCGCCCAGACCGACGAAGATTGGGCTTATGCTCACCAACACCACGGAGCTGGCAACAGATGTGTAGTCAAGCGAGGCGATCCACAGGACAAAGTGAAGCGAGAGGAAGAGACCGCTCAGCGCGCTTAGGAGAAGATTCCGCATGCTGATCGATTTGAGCGTGCCTCTTCCCAGGCTGACTGGCAGAAGGATGGCCGATGCCACGCCCAAGCGCCATGCGGAGATCGCAAACACGGACGCTTCGCTCACCATGCGGATGATGATCGCGCCGAATGAGATGACGACGATCCCCAGTGTGAGGGCCGCGGGAAGGAGCATCTTAGATTTCATCAGCGCTCGTGTATCGTCCTAGCGCCCCACAAGGGCGAGGATCTCGGGCAGAGCACAACGCGCAGCCTCCTCCCCCGCTTCAATCCCTCCCTTCACGTCGCTGTAGCTGGGTGGATCTGGAGAGAAGTCTGGTTGAATAAGGACCTCCGGTGGATTGAGCTGTAGGAGAAGGTTGCTGACGCGTTTCTGAAAGACAGTCGACATCTGAAAGAGGACGGAGAAGACGCTCGGGTAAAATTTGCGTCGCTCTTCCTCGCCCAACTCGCTCCTCTCCATCCCCTTGACGATCCCCAAGATACGCTCACGGTAATCCGGGGCAGGGATGCCTGAAAATGTCACCTCTTCTGGTTGCACGAGGACATCGACCGCGATGACCTTCGTTGCCCCGAGATTACGAACGACATCGACCGGAGCCGGGTTGGAAACGCCCCCATCGATCAACAGGTGCCCATCGATCCACACCGGCACGAACAAGCCGGGCACGGAGACGCTTGCCCTGATCGCCTCAACAAGGCCCCCCTTGGTGATTGGAAAGGGAAGGCCCGTCTCCAGGTCCGTGGCGACCGCGGCGTATGAGATGGGAAGATCCTCGATGGTTCGATCGCCGACAAGATACCGGATGATACGTGCAAACTGCCGCCCCGAACTCCATCCGGCCAAAGGGACGGTCGGAAAGAGCACCTTGAATACCCTGGCAAAGTTGGTCGAACGCCATACTGCTTCTATCTTGTCAACCCCTGCTCCTGCGGCATACGCTCCGCCGACCAACGCCCCCATGCTCGTTCCCGCGATGACATCAGGCCTGATCCCGTTCTCCTCCAGGACCTTGAGCACCCCTACATAGGCCGATCCTCGCGCTCCACCACTTCCAAGTGCCAATCCGATTCGCTCTTTCTTCTCTGGCATCGTGTCAATATCCTAACATGCTGCGTGGCAATAGACAATACCCATCAGCTTGACATGAAGGAAAAGAAGGTTCTTGTCGTTTGGAGCGGGTAAGTAAAGAGAAAGAGTCGAAGGGCAAGGATCTCACAGAGGTACAAAACTCTTTCACCACGAAGGACCTGTCTGCGTCCGAAGGACAGGCAGGCACGAAGAGCACGAAGGAGTTAGAGAACGAAGCACGCGATCCTGTTCTTAAAGCCTATGGGGTGTAGTAGCTGGTCCTGTTTACTACATCCCGCAGGATGACATTTCACTGCCAATTGCCGCATTTGCCAGCTCACCCCGTTCCATTCTTCGTGTCCTTCGTGCTCTTCGTGGTGAATTCTCCTTGGCATCCGTCCTGTGCTAACCGCAATTGCAAAGTCACTACCCACTCGAAAGAGCGAGGGGGAGCCCATCAGCTTGAAAGTGAAGAAGCGCCACAGAGAAATTGTGACGCTTCCTCTTTCGTCCTAATAAGCCGGCGTTACCGGCTCGACACATGCGCTAAGCGCTGATCGCGCCTACGGGGCACTGGTCGGCTGCTTCCTGAATGCAGGCAGCGTTGGGGTCAGCGCCGGCCTTTACCACCGCCGTCCCATCTGCCCCCATCTCGAACACGTCAGGGCAGACCTGCGTGCACAGAGCGCAACCAACACAGAGATCCTTATCCACTGTTGGCTTAGCCATCTGATCCTCCTTCATCTATAAGGTATTGCAACTCTGGAAATATACCACGTCAAACGCTTTGTGCAACCCTCGTTTGAGAGAACCGAGTGGTAGCACAATTTGTACGTGAGGGCGATGATCAGGTAGACTTGCTCAAGAAGTCAAGAGATGGGAGGGGGTCTATGAGAAAGGTGCTGTTGTTTTCGTTATTGTTGGATCTTCCGTGTTGTCAATGACGGTCGATGAGGCGCTGCAACTCTTTCCAGAGAGTTCCGACATCATGGTTGAGTACAACGCTGGCGGGCGAGCGCAGCTAGAGGCAGCTATCCAAGCCTTCGAGGATGCGCTCGGCGTCACACCATCGTTCGATGACACGGATGAAGATACCTACAGGGCTCTTTTAATTGCGCCCGAAGAGAAGAGGCATGACTTCATTGCTGCCGTCAACCAGGAGACCGACGTCGCTGCGCTCTACTGGACCTACGCCAATTGGGCGCGCAAGGATGAGTTCGACAAATTATGGGCGATCGCCCGCAACGATTCCCCAAAGCTCCTCGCGCTCGCGGAGCGTTCACTCACCGTCGATAAGACGTACATCGCCTATGGACCCTATCGCTGCCTTGCCGCCTTTTGGGGAGGACTCCCGCCGCTTCCCTTAACAAAGTTCGGGCAGAATCTGCCGCGAACGCTCTCCTACATTTGCCCCGTGATCGATGCGCCGGAATACTGCAGCGACTGCGCCGATTGCCCGATCGATCCGGATGGCAATGTATACTTCGAGAACAGGCTCGTCTTTGCTCAGTACTACCTGATGGAGAAGGAGCTCTGGGATGAGGCAGCGCGGGTTCTGCAGAGCATCATCGACGATCCGATCGGGGAGGTGTTCCCACTCTACGACGCCCTCGATCAGCAACTGGCGATAGGTCTGCTTGATCAAGTTAATCAGCATCGGTAAACTATGCAGATGTGATGCAAGAGATGAGTATCTCATCAATCAGTCTAAATGGCCAAGGTTTTTCAAGGAGGAGAGTATGAAGAAGTTATTGATTGCTAGCCTTTCTCTGTTGTTGCTGAGTGGTGCCGCTGTTGTTGCTCAGGTGGAGCCTGTATCGATGGATCTTGACACTGCGTTGTCGCACTACCAGAATGACAGCTTTGCCATCGAGTATTCGGATACGGGGCATGCACAGCTGCTGGGGATTATCGATGCGTTCAAGACCGCGCTTGGAGTCACGGCCGCGCTCGATGAGACAAATGAGAATGCAATCGGCGCATTCGCCATCGACATTTCCCTCAAGGGCATCGTCAACAAGCTGTCACAGGCGTACTACACGCTGGGGAACGTATTCGTCGACCCCTCTGAGAATGAGGGCATCTACCTCAAAGGCAAGAACTGGGGGCTCAAGAGCCTGCGCATGAACCCGAAGTTCGCCGAGCTGGAGAAGAAGCGCTTCGATACCGCCGTCGCTGCCGAGACGGACGTCGCTGCCCTCTATTGGACGAACTCCAACTGGCTACGCGTGGCACAGAAAAACGTGTTGCAAGCCGTATTCGCCGGGGTGAGCAAGAAGACCGGGGCGATGATGGACCGCCTCCTTGAGCTTGACACGAGTTACCTATCCGGTGGCATCTTCCGCTCGTACGGAGCTTACTACTCCGGCCTTCCAGCCATGTTCGGACGGGATCTGGATAAGGCACTCTCCCTTTTCTGCCACGTGGTCGATGAACCCGGCTATTGCGCTGACGAGGAGAAGGTTCCAGAAGCGTATGAGTACTTCGAGAACCGCTCCTTCTTCGTCGAGTTCTACCTGATGCCGAAGAAGCAGTGGAAAGACGCAGCGCGCATCCTGCAGAGCATCATCGACGATCCGGTAGGGGACAAATTCCCGTTCATGAACGCCTATGTGCAGGTACACGCACAGGAGCTGCTGGCCGAGGTTCAGAAGCACCTGTAGACTGACAGTTTTAGGCAATAAGACGCAAAACGAGGGGCTGCTGATCGTGGTCCCTTGACAATCCGATCCCTTTCAAGACCCTCCACCGTTTGAGAAGCTTGTTAGAGATTTGACGGGAGCGTGCTCGCGGCGGATCAACATACAGCACCTCCTTGTCTATCAAGGCCTCAAGCAAGAAAAGGTTGTGAAGGTAATCCGCATGTAGACGCACTACGAATAGTGCAGTAGCACATCGACGAAACAGTCCTCTTGCCTTGATGACGGAAAAGATGCAAGTAGCAAATGCACCCCGAAGGGGGCTCATCTTCGATGAGCTTGCGAGATGGCTTTGGTATCTCGTGTTCGGTTCCGGCTAGCCTTTCGGGCAGCTTGCGAATTTGCCGGTTCATAAAGAGCTTCCGCTGGATACCTCCCAGCTTGCTGGGGGGAGGAGTGCAGAGATTCGCTGCCAG
>CAYQFN010000042.1:0-12133 GCA_964416685.1 uncultured Thermotogae bacterium
GCGCCACGGTTAAGACACGGCGGGCACTGGCAAAGATCGCGGTCGATAACGTCCTCGCCGTGCTCGCGGGAGATCCGCCCCTTACCCCTGTTATTTAAGGCTCTTTCCTGTTTGGAGTCGGTAAAGAATCCTGACCACAAGTGATAGAATGCCGTTCCCTCGCCCGTTCGTTGCACTCACTCAAGATGCCAAGGTGTCGCGACACCAAGATCGCTAAGATATGCCTTTGATCCTCGTTCTTTCCCCCTCTTCCTGCTCTTCTCTGCGTCTTTGCGAGAAAATGCTTTTGTTCTTTCTCATTACCTTCACTCATTATTTAAAGCAGCCGAGTTGACAGGCGCTTATCTTGATCCCGAGCGCCTCCGCCGCGCCGGCTGTTCAATGGCGGGTCTTTATGCTCTTCCAAGTGCATAGGTATCAAACACCGTTTGACTAAGCTGATGGTTTATCACTAGAATAGGGTTATGGATGAAGAGCCGGCGGTGTTGATCTCAAGTCTGGGAACAGAACCACAGATCATTACGCTTGCTCTTTCACACTTGCTGAGCAAGGATATCCCGATAGCCGAAGTAGTCGGGATCTATCCTCAAACGACGGATGCCGCAATCAACTCAGGAATACGCCGCCTGCAAGAAGCGTGGAGTAGCCTCCCATTTGCAGACCGCGTCGCGCTGACGCTGACTGAGATACAGGTGAAGGATGTCACTTCGGAAGAAGATCTGAAGATTGTCTACCGTGAGATACGCCACTGGGTCCACAGCTTTAAATCACGCGGATGGAGCATCTTCCTAAACGTTTCGGGAGGGCGCAAGCCAATCGCTATCTGTGCGCTAATTGTTGCGCAGTTTCTGTTTGATGCTCACGATCATCTGGTTTACCTGGTCTCATCACCAAACCTCGTACGCTCACGCGAGTTTACAGCCGACCCCTCTGAATATCGTTTGATCGAGTTACCCGTCCCGCTGTGGAGCGAGGAAGGCTCTGTGCTCAGTGTCATCGCTCAATACGATGACCCGTGGGCAGCTTCAATGATTCAGCGAGAGTTTTTGCGCCGTGACGTGCGCCAAAGGTGGCTGTACTTTCTTGCGTCAGTCCTCACACCAGCAGAGCGGCGTGTGGTCAGGGATCTTGTCCTTCATGGGGGAACGAACAGAGAGATAGGCCGTCGCATTCATCGCAGCCCGCGCACCGTCGGTCATCAGCTTTCGGCGGCGTTCCGTAAGATGCGTAGTTTTCTAGAACTACCGGCGGATGCAACCATGGATCGCACAACGCTAGTCTCTCTGCTATCGCCACACATTAGGGAAGATGGCCTATCCAAAATAGGCAACACCACCGATGTAATCAAACAGGGGCAAGAATATCATCGTGAAATGAGGAGGTAATCGTGTGACAAAAGAAGAAAAGCAGCAGACCTATCTGACAGCGCTCGCTGGCCTCTTGCACGATATCGGCAAGTTCGGCCAGCGTGCTGGTGAAACAAGTGAGGGAAAGAAGAATCATCCAGCAGTTGGTGATCGGTTTGTGATTCAACACGTGCTTCAGAGGTGGCGCGGAGCACTAGCCCCGGTCGGCTGGCATCACGGCGACCCTGAACACCCGGGCCGTTTGGATGGCTTAGGGCTTCCAGTGAAGATCGTCGCCCTTGCCGATCGCCTCTCCTCGGGGGAGAGAGAGCAGCTCGACCAAGATTCCAGCAGGCCAAAGCAGCTGATTTCCATATTCAGCAGGCTAAATCTTGATGGGCAAGAGGGCGACATCGCACCGTCCTATTTGCCGCTCAAGCCGCTCACTCTCGCTAGGCAGAACATATTTCCAGAGCACGAAGCGCTCAGCGACGATAGGATAAAGCAAGAATACCGATCCCTCTGGGATAGCTTCTGCACGGATGCCGATACACTTGCTGCCGCTCATGCTGGGGAGAACGCGGACATAGAAAGCTATTTGGAGAGCATGTTTCACTTGCTGCGCAGATACACATGGTCGATACCCTCCGCTTTCTATCAGGCGCAGACGGATATCTCTCTGTACGAGCACCTGCACACCACTGCTGCGCTGAGCGCCTGCTTTACGCAGGAGTGGAGCGGACCCAGCGGCGAACAGCAAGTGGATCGCTTGCTCGACTCCATCTGCAACCAAGCACCGCCCGGTGAACCACCTGTAGCAGGACTGCTTGTCGGGGATCTGTCTGGAATCCAAGGATTCCTCTACTCCCTTCACAACGCCAAGCGGGCCACTTCGGTTCTGCGGGCGCGCAGTTTCTACGTTCAGATGTTAGTGGAAGCCTCCGCGCGCTATCTCCTGCGCCGACTCGAACTGCCAATCACCAATGCCCTGTACATCGGCGGCGGCGGGTTTTCGCTCATCGTGCCACCTCTTACCGAGAGCAAGGTTGAGGATCTGGCAAGGTCGATCAATCGAGTGCTCGCCGATGCCTACCACGGGGAGGTATATCTCGCTCTCGGGCACACGCCGCTCGCTCCAAGCGATTTCTCCATCGGATCCTTTAGCGCAGTGCAAACAAGAACCGCAGAGGTTCTTGAAGAGAAGAAGAATCATCGCTTCTCCGAGCTATCGAGCGACGAGATACGCGATCTGTTCTCACCGCACGGCATTGGAGGCCAGGAGGAAGGGATCTGCTCCATCTGCGGCAATGAGGCGCAGGATCTTGAGGTGGAAGAAGACGATCCTGATATCCGCTGGTGCGCAAGTTGCCGCTCATTCCGCGAACTGGGCGAGGATCTACGTCGTGCAAAGTACCTGTTGCTGGCGGACGTAGAGCCGGATCTTGCTGCTGACAGTGCCGGTTGGACGAACGTCTTGCGTGCGCTGGGCACGTATGTAGCAGTAGGCGAGAGTCCACCGACCGTGCCCTCTACAGCGCTTCGCTCGGTCCTGTTTGCACTTGGCGATGAGCAAGGCGGCAAACCGAACCCTCGCCTTGCCGTTGGTCACAAGTTCCTGGTGAACCTGGCACCACAGCGACAGCAAGGCGAATCACTGCCAGATGAGTTTGCGGGCGAAGTAAGAACAGGAGCAATCAAACACTTTGGTGTGTTGGCCCACCAATCGACCGGGGTTCCTTACCTCGGAATCTTACGCATGGACATGGACAACCTGGGTAAGATCTTCTCCAGAGGTCTGCGTCCGTACAGCTCGCTATCCCGTCAAGCCACGCTGAGCCTGTTGTTGTCGGTGTTCTTCGAAGGTTGGGTGGGGGAGATCGCTTCGGGCATCGCCGCGGATGATGGAGCCAAGCGTGAGCGCCTGTACTCGATCTACTCTGGTGGGGACGACCTGTTCTTCGTCGGTGCCTGGGATGCGACAGTGAAACTGGCACGGCGCGTCCGTCGGGAGCTAGCGAGTTACACAGGAAGATCCGATCTCGGGATATCCGGCGGTATCGTTCTCGTTCACGAGAAGACGCCGCTGTACCTGGCTGCCAGCCATGGCGGGATGGCGGAGAGTGCGGCCAAACACATCCGCGAGAAGAAGGACGGCGTCTCATTCCTAGGGACTTCCCTTCCGTGGGAGAAGTTCGGCACTGACGACGAAGAAAGAACGGTCTCTCATTGGGCGTCAACGCTGCAAGAGATGATAGAAACAGGAACGGTCAATCGCTCCTTGCTTCACATCATTCAAGATGTCCACGCTCAGTACGAGCGCGGTCGGGAAGCAAGGGGAGAGATGGGCCCGTGGGTGTGGCGCGCGGCATACTGGTTTGCGCGTGCCCAGGAGAGAAACAAACGTAACGAAGGGTTCGTTAACCGGATTGAGGAACTTAAGAAACTTCTTTCCGGTAAAAACTTCGCCAAGAACATTGAATGGCTCGCCCTTGCCGCCCGCTGGGCCGAGCTAGCTACAAGGGGGAAAGGCAGTCATGTATAACCAACGCAATCGGAATAGACAGCCAGCAGCAGCCATAACCGAAGATGAGATCAAACAGATCAGGCATATCATTGCAGACTCTGATAGTGCACCAGCGCTCGTGAGCTTCGCTGATACCCTAGGGGAACGCCTAGTCCGTGAGGGCCTCAAAGCCAATCAGATACGCGCCATTTTTGACGAGGTGCGACAGATAGAGTCACTTTGGCTACAGGATGAGGAACAAGCACGCCACAAGGTGCATCTGTTGAAGCCAAAGCTCGCCTATCGTGCAGCACGCTCAACGGAAGGCGTGCCGACTCTGAAAGGGGTTCTTACACCGGCGATCGATGTGGTGGTGGAAAACCCCGATTTAGCAAAGGAGCGATTCCTGCGGTTCACGGAGTTCTTCGAAGCGATCATCGCTTATCACAAAGCGCATGGAGGTAAGGACAAATGAAGATCAATGTTGAGGGCAGGTTGTTCATAACTTTCGGCATCAAGGCAGTGACCGGGCTACACATCGGCGGGAGCAGTAGCGGGATCGAGATCGGCGGAGTGGACAACCCGATCATCCGCGATCCGCTGACAAACCGCCCGTTCATCCCCGGATCTTCCTTGAAGGGGAAGATCAGAAGCCTCCTGGAAAAACAGCTTGAGCTTCCGATAAACCACCGGATAGGACAAAGCATGATCCACGTCTGCAAGTCAAATGAGGATTACAAGAAGTGCAGCGTTTGCCAGGTATTTGGAGTTCCAGCCAAGATCGGCCTCAACGGACCGACGCGCTTGATCGTCCGTGACGTTCTCCTCGACGAGAAGACTGCGGACGCGTTCGCCTTACTGTCGCTCGATCGCCCGTACACGGAGGTAAAGACCGAGGTGGCGATCGACCGCATCACCTCCGCAGCCAATCCCCGCCCGGTGGAGCGTGTCCCCGCGGGTGCGGTGTTCGGCCCCGGCGAAATGGTGTACACGATCTACTCATCGGACGATGGCCTGTGCGAGCCCAAGCACGATGTGGAGCACCTGATGACCCTGTTTGAAGGGATGGCATTAGTGGAGCACGACTACCTCGGCGGCATGGGCTCGCGCGGCTCGGGGAAAGTGGCCTTCCAGAACATCAGCATCAGCCTACGTAACCGCAATGACTACTTCACCCAAGCGACAGAGATCGGCGGATTTGAGACCATGTCCAACCTGTTGGGGGCGAAGGAAGGCATGAGAGACAAGATCATCGCATCTCTTGGCCTCTAGGAGGCGACCGTGAACGTTCGAATATACCAGTTGACGTTCAACAACGGCTTCCACCTTGGCGCGCACGGGATAGGGACAGAATCTGTGCGGCCGGACATCCCTGCCGATACCCTCTTCTCCGCGCTGTTCTCCGCATGGATCAGTCTGGGTGGAGACCCAGATGCCTGGGTCAGTGCCTTCCCACGAACGAGCAACGGAGCCTACGATCCTGCCGACCCGCCGTTCCTTCTCACCTCCGCTTTCCCTTACGCACCCGGGAGACTGTTCTTCCCACGTCCACTAACAGCTAGCCTTCCCGGCCTCACCGAGGATGACAAGAAGGACTGGAAGAAGGTCAAGTACATTGCTGAGCCGCTATTCTGGAAGCTGATACATGGCGATGATCTGAAGGGCGTCTGGCCGCAGGGCTGGGATGCCAAGCGCGCGCAGTTGTTGCAGGGCGGATCGGTGCTCATCTCACCAACAGCAGTGGGCAAGATTCCAGAGAAGATCTGGAAGGAGGAGAAGATCCCGCGTGTGACCCTCGATCGAACGAGCCTCGCCTCCAACCTATATACAGTGGGAAGAGTTACCTTTGCCGACTCCTGCGGCCTGTGGTTCGGCGTCAACTGGCGCGACCCGGATCGCACCTGCGGTGATGCATCATTCTCCGAGGCGTTCGAGCACGCCCTTGCCGAGCTGTCCACCGTCGGATTGGGAGGAGACCGAAACGTTGGTCAGGGCACATTCTCCTACGAGGTGCTCGATGACATAACCCTTCCCGATCCCGTCTCGCAGACTCCGGCGTTGCTGCTGTCGCGCTATCATCCCCGCGCCGATGAGATCCCAGCCGTGTTGCGCTCAGCAGAAGCATACAAGTTGGAATCGCTGCGCGGGTGGGGAGAATCAACGCGCGGGCAGTTCCGTCGCAAACAGATACAGCTAATCGCTGCGGGATCCGTCCTATCCCCACCGAACGCTCAGCCATTGGGAGAGTTGATCGACATCTCTCCCAGTACCCCGGACGGTGCCCCGTTGATCGACCATCCAGTGTGGCGTTACGGCGTGGCGTTCCTCGTTGGCTTGGGAGGTGAAGCAGCATGATCCATCAGATAGAGATAACAGTTACGACGCTCACTCCCCTCCACATCGGAACCGGACGAACGCTCACAAGAGACTTCGATTTCAGGTCCCGTGCTGGTATGACGTACCGCCTCAGCGATGAGGGGATGATCGACGCCCTGTACGCGCGTGATCCGAACATCACCGAGCAGCTCATGCGCACCCCGCCGGGGCAGCTCCTCAAGGCAGAGGACCTCGATCCGCAATCACCGTTTGTCCGCTACGCTCTGCCCGGCCAGCCTCAGGGGCGCGAGTTTCGCGAGCAGATAAAGGACGTCCACGACCGTCCTTACCTCCCGGGATCGAGCCTCAAGGGAGCGCTGCGCACGGTGCTCGCCTGGCATGGGTGGAAAGAGAAGGGCCTGCGCCTTGCGTCAGTCTACACGGGTCGAAACCCAAAGCGTGCTGCGCAGGACACCGAAGGAAAGATATTCGGCAGCGATCCCAAAAGGCATCGTCACAGTCCGCATTACGACTTCATGAGGGCACTGCGCATCGCCGACTCCGCGCCAGTGCCCACGAGTGCGCTGGCGCTGGAACAGGTGCACGTCGTCTCCCAGCGACGGCAAGGGGCTCCGATCTCGATCGAAGCCGTATCCGCTGGGACCAAGTTCACCCTGCAGGGGTCGTTCGACGAATCCGTATTCTCCGCCTCCTGGGCGGGCAAGAGGGAGGGTTTTCCGCTGTCGCACTCCGATTGGCTGCACGACATACCGGCGATCGCCCGTGCCCGCGCGGAGGAACGGATCAAGCGGGAACTCTCTTGGTGGCGTGATAGAAATCAACCAGAAAAGCTGCGCGAGATCGAAAGTGCCTTGCGCAGCGCCCAACCCAATACTTTCCCGCTTCAACTTGGCTTCGGCACCGGCTGGGAAGGGACGACCATCGGCGCGCCCATCAAGCGTGACAGCGAGTGGCTTAGCAGGTACAAGGAACTGAAACTCGGATTCATACCGCGCAGCAGGGAGAAGGTGCGTGTGGAGAACTTCCCTTCATCGCGGCGGATGATCATCGACAAAAACCAACTCATCCCGCTTGGTTGGGTGTGGATCACTTGGAAGGAGGAGAAATGAAGAAGATTCTCGCACTTACAGTCGGCGGATCATCGAAACCGATCGTACGCTCGGTGCTGGATCACCATCCAGACAAGGTCCTCTTCTTCGTGACCACTTTCCCTGATGGTGGGAGCAAGAAGAAACTCCTGGAGAAAGTAAACGGAGAGGAGAGCATCATCAGCAGCACCGGGCTCATCGATTCGATGTACGAGATACAGGAGATCAAGTCTCCCGACAACCTGACCTCTTGTCATAAACAGATAAAGCAGGCGATGATCCGGATCGTTCCTGAAGATCGTGACTGCGAGTGCATCGCTGATTACACAAGTGGAACGAAAACAATGGCCGTTTCGCTCGCCATAGCGGCGCTGGACCTAGACTGGAAGATGTCGATCGTCCAAGGCGAAAGGACAGATTTGGTGAAGACGCTCAACGGCACCGAGGTAGTTCGCCTTGTATCGACCTCTTCGCTACTCCTCGAAAGGACACTGAAACAGGCTGTCGACCTGTTCGATCTGGGCCAGTACGAGGCGGTTGAAGAGATCCTGCGCTCCTTCCTCAGCAAGATGGAAATATCCGATGAGGCGACAGCCCGCGTGCAGCGGTTGCTCACCCTTTCCCGCGGCTTCGCCGCCTGGGACCGATTTGAGCATGAGCGTGCTCTGCCATTCTTAAGAGCACAGGGGGCCGTCGTTGCAAAGTACGTCCGATCGCTGAATGAACTGCTTGCGGAGAAGAAGGGCTCTGGCTATGAGAAGGTGTGGGACCTACTGCGCAACGCTGAGCGCCGGGCAAGGCAGGGGCGCTTCGACGATGCCCTGCTGCGCTTGTACCGTGCTCTGGAGATGTTCGCTCAACTCCGCCTGCGCTATCAGTACGAAATCGATACGAGCGATGTGCAGTTGACAAAACTTCCTGCGCAAACACAGAAATTGTTCAGCTGGCAGATCGCGCAGAACAGGAAGACGATCACGGCCGGATTTTACGACTCCTACCGCCTGTTGAACGATCTTGGTGACCCCATTGGGCCGATATACATCCGCTGGAGGGACAAGATCAAGGACCTGCTCGGTCGGCGCAACAGATCCATCCTTGCTCATGGCGAGGACCCCATTGGGCAAGACATCTGGCAGGAGGCATGGGTGCTTACGAACGGCTTTCTGAGTGAAATCGCTGCTGCGATCAATGTCAGGACCGCCTGGCCCCAGTTTCCCACCTGGAAGGAGGTGATGGAACAATCGTGACTGGCCCGTACTCGGTTGTCCTGCACTTCAACTCGCCAGCGCCAATTAACGATCTCACTCCAGAGGTCCTGCACGCTGCCTTCCTATCGCATCTGCAACGGGGCGATCCATCGCTGGCCAAGCTGTTGCACTCCCCCGGCATGGGGCGACGTCCGTTCTCCCTTGCCCCGCTTGGCTACCCCGGACAACGCGATCGCCTTACGTTGCGTGTGGGCATCCTTTCCCCAGCACTGTTCGAGCAGTTCTGGACAAGGTGGGAGAAGCGCGGTGGTATCTCTCTTTCCATCGGAAGAAAGCTCTTGCGCCCGCTGTCGATCGACCAATCTGGCCCATGGGCCGGTAGTTCTGACTGGCTGGATTTATTCAACCTGAGTGCGTCCAAGCAGATCAAGCTCTTCTTCTATACGCCGACGGCCTTCCGCCAGGGAGATGTGGATCTGCCTCTCCCTCTGCCCAGACTCGTATTTCGCAGCCTCCTTGCTCGCTGGAATGCGTTCGCCCCGTTTCCGCTTCCACTGAGCACGCAGACGATCGACCGCAAGATTGCCGTCTCTTCGGCGCGTATACAGACGCGCATCTTCTTCGATGGCCGCGCGCACATTCCCGGGTTCGTCGGGCAGGTAGAATTCCGTATCCTGCGCGGGGTATCGGAGGAAGAGACGCGGGCGATTTCCGCCCTGGCGAGCCTTGCCTTCTATGCTGGTGTCGGAAGGAAGACTACGCACGGCATGGGATTAGTGCAGAGGATATCATGAGCGAGCTACTTCCCATCAGCCTCGTTGCCGAGTATGTCTACTGCCCTCGTTCTGCATGGCTCTCACACAACGCTGGGACGTTCAAGGCCAACGAGTACACAGTCGACGGAGAGCTTGTCCATCGCAGAGTCCACAGCGCTGGTGCTGAACAGCGCGAGGGACGAAAGCAGCTTCGTCGTGTATCCCTGTTCTCCCATCGTCTTGGCTTGATCGGGTATGCAGACCTTGTTGAGCAAGATGGAGACCGCTACTACCCGGTGGAATTCAAGCGCGGCAGAGTTCGCGAGAACACGACACACCACGTGCAGTTATGCGCTCAAGCTCTGTGTCTTGAAGAAATGATGCATCAACACATTGATACGGCCTACATGTACTACTACGAATCGCATCAACGCGTGGAGGTGCGGCTGGACCCATCCCTGCGCAAGATGACCCAGCGTGCGATTCACGAGCTGCGTGATCTCCTGCGGGAACCGCGCCCTCCAGCCGCTGCCCCTTCGCCACGTTGCCGGGGCTGCGCCCACGCTGATGCTTGTCTTCCCGACATCGATGCTGCTCTCGCCGGCTTTAACTGGGAGGATTGGCAGGAATGACCACACTCTACGTGAGCGAAGTTGGCTCCATGGTCCGCAAGGATGGGGATCAGTTGAAGATCACCACGCCGAAAGAAGGGACACTGCTCAAGATGCCGATGGCAAACCTTGAGCAGTTAGTGGTCTTCGGCAACGTCACTGTCAGCACAGCCGTCATCCGCGCATTGCTCGATCGAGGCTCCGGTGTAGTGTACCTGTCGCGTGGGGGGAAACTACTGGGGCGCCTTCAATCTACAGTCAGCAAGAACATCCCCTTACGCTGGGCCCAATTCAACGCGGCATCTGACGAAAATACCAGGCTGAACATCGCCAAGGACATCGTACGTGGTAAGCTGCACAATCAGCGAGCTCTCCTCCAACGATCGGGGCGAGAAGGGAGAGAGGGATTGGAGGAGACGATACGTCATATGCGCGCTTTGGTGAAACGGGTCGATCGTGCAGTCACCCTAGACGAACTGCGTGGAATCGAAGGAGCGGGGGCGGCAGCCTACTTTCGCCAGTGGCCACGACTGATAAAGACGTTCGGTTTTCCATTCCCTGGCCGTGTACGCCGCCCTCCAACGGACCCGGTGAACTCCCTCCTGTCATTCGGCTACGTGCTATTGATGAACCAGGTTCTCACTGCATGCGAGATAGTCGGGTTTGATCCTTATGTGGGATTTCTGCACATGGATCGGTACGGCCGTCCCGCCCTCGCTCTTGATCTGATGGAGGAATTTCGACCAGTTATAGTTGACTCCCTCGTTCTATCGTTTATCAACCGTCGCATGGCCGAACCGGAGGACTTCGAGATCGGGCTCGGTGGAGTGCGCAAGATGAAACAGAAAACACTACAGAAATTCCTCTCCGCCTGGGAGACCAAACGGCGCACACTCGTTCAACATCCGATATTTGCTAAGCAAGTCCCCTATTGGCGCATCATCGAGCTCCAGGCGCGCGTAATGGGCAAACGCCTCATCGGCGAGGCAGAGCGGTACGTTCCCTTCCTCAGCAGATGAAGAGAGTTTATGTAGTCATCGCCTACGACATTCCCGATGACAAGCGGAGGACACGTGTGGCGAAGACCCTGGAAGGATACGGGGAAAGGATGCAGTATTCACTCTTTGAGTGTCGGATCAGCAAGGTGCAATACCTGCGCCTGCGTGCGCGTTTGGAAGACATAATAGAAGCAGAGGACGACGAAGTGTCGTTCTACTTTCTAAGCGAGCAAGATGAGAAGAAAATCGTTAGGTTAGGGCGAAAGCGTCTCCTCTCCGAAACGGCGGTTTTTGTTGGATGGGACTAGGTCATTGACAAGTGAACATAGACTTGCGCGGACGGGTTGCTGCGCGAATTTCCCGGGACATTCGCGCAATTCAGAAAGGAAGGGCAATTTGCGCGGGTTTATCCCTTGTATTGGTGGAGCGTGCGGAGGTAGAATCACCGCCTATGTGGAGGTTCGCGCAAAAGGTGTTATAGATGCAGTTGCCAACTGAGATAACAGAGCCGGAGAAGGAACACCCTTCGAACCCTGAAAGGGATTGCGACTATTTTCACCCCTCCTACGTGTGTTAATTTGCCATTGAAGGAACACCCTTCGAACCCTGAAAGGGATTGCGACGTCTGTATGCTTCTCGTTGATTCTTCGCAAAAACCATAGAAGGAACACCCTTCGAACCCTGAAAGGGATTGCGACTGAGAGAAGAAGAGCTACGGGCAATTATCGCCCGTTGAAGGAACACCCTTCGAACCCTGAAAGGGATTGCGACAGCGATACGATCAACAGTGCTACTACTACCATCTTCTTGAAGGAACACCCTTCGAACCCTGAAAGGGATTGCGACATGATATAGTCAAGCAGACTATCCTCACTTTGTTCGGAAGGAACACCCTTCGAACCCTGAAAGGGATTGCGACAGAAGATGTTCTTCTCTCTTCTCGCTCTTGCTGCCACGAAGGAACACCCTTCGAACCCTGAAAGGGATTGCGACAGGTGCAACACGTTACCTTCCACGCTCATATTCATAGAAGGAACACCCTTCGAACCCTGAAAGGGATTGCGACCATTCACGGTTTCCTGTTTCTTGAC
The DNA here is from genome assembly GCA_964416685.1 of uncultured Thermotogae bacterium. Lineage (GTDB taxonomy): Bacteria > Bipolaricaulota > Bipolaricaulia > UBA7950 > UBA9294 > M55B144. The sequence continues at coordinate 11,938 of CAYQFN010000042.1, forward strand.
AGTTCCTGATTGCGAAGGAACACCCTTCGAACCCTGAAAGGGATTGCGACATATAGTCTACGCCATAGTGTCCACAAACGTATATCGAAGGAACACCCTTCGAACCCTGAAAGGGATTGCGACATGATTCCTCCTCACTTATAACTCTTTCTAGGCCTAGAAGGAACACCCTTCGAACCCTGAAAGGGATTGCGAC
>CAYQFN010000043.1:0-12104 GCA_964416685.1 uncultured Thermotogae bacterium
ACCCGCGAAGAGCGCACAACCCCATCCTGCGACAAGTCCCGTGGGAGCACCTGCCACAACAACTGCCTGGCCTTGAGGGAGCTCATCTCATTCTGAGATTCCGCTAGAGCTTACCGAGGGTAAATCTTATATTCCTGTGACGGTTATACCTGCGCGAAAATCGCTGTTAAGGGTAAATACGGCGAACCACAGGCCGGATTCTGCTTGCTCAACAGACCCCCTTGTCTGCTGATTACCTTCGAGCCTACTCGTCTTCGACGTTCTTCCAACAGGCATCGTCCACTCTTGTTGGCTACGCTCACTCAACAGCGCGGGAACCGTCAGCCTTCAGCGGGCAGGAATGAGCATCGGGCTAGCCTTTTCTCTCCCTTGGATTATAATCCCTGACCCGTCCACCCCTCTCGCAGCTACGCGCGAGGGTGCTCTTGGCCTTTCTCATCACTTCTCAGCGCCTTATGCCTTCTCCTCCCGACGAGCGGCGACGATCTCTTCTGCCAATGCGTAGGGAACGGCCTCGTAGTGTTCGAAATGCATAGTAAAGTTTCCTCTCCCGCTGGTTATATTGCGTAGCTCGGACGCGTAGCCAAACATCTCGGAGAGGGGCACATGCGCTTGCAAGATAGCTGCATTTGCCTTCGTGTCCATGGAGATGATCTTTCCTCGTTTGCTGGCGAGGCTTCCCGTCACTGCGCCCGTGTAGGTCTCTGGGGCTATCACCTCAACGCTCATCATCGGCTCAAGGAGCGACATGCCTGCCTTCTTGCACGCCTCGCGAAAGCCCAGCATCCCACAAGTGCGGAATGCGGCTTCGGATGAGTCTACTTCGTGCATCGATCCATCGTAGACGACCACCTTGAGATCGACCATCGGGAATCCCGCATACGGGCCTTCGGTCATGGCGTCGACTATTCCCTTTTCAATCGCGCGCAGGTATTCGCGGCTGATCTTTCCTCCCTTGATCTCGTCCCCAAACTGGAATCCTGCCCCGGGTTTGTTCGGCTGAATGCGGAAGACCATGTGCGCGTACTGCCCGCGGCCACCCGTTTGCTTTACGTGCTTGTACTCGTGATCAACGGCACTCAAGATCGTCTCCCGGTACGCGACTTGTGGCTGCCCGGACTTCACTGCAACGTTGAACTCCCGCCGCAAACGGTCGAGGATGATCTCCAGGTGCAGCTCCCCCATTCCTGATATGACTACTTCACCCGTCTCGTCGTCCGAGCGCACGGTGAACGTTGGATCCTCCTCAGCCAGACGAGCGAGAGCCTTGGCCAGCTTGTCGCGATCCTCACGCGTCTGCGCCTCCACTGCTACTCCGATGACCGGTGACGGAAATTCGATCGACTCCAGAACTATGGGATGCTCCACGCTGCAGATCGTATCGCCCGTACGCGTATCAGCTAAGCCCACTACAGCAGCCACATCGCCGGTGCGCAAATCTTCTACCGCATGGCGATGATTAGCATGCATCTCAAACAGGCGCCCTATGCGCTGTTTCTTGTCACGCGTTGAATTGAGGACTGTCTCTCCGACGCGCATAATTCCAGAATAGACACGCACGTAGGTGAGCTTCCCCATGTGCTTGTCCGCCTGCACCTTGAACGCCAGCGCGGCCAACGGAGCATCGTCACTCGCCTCACGCACGATCTTATCGTTTTCCTTCTTGCACGCACCGATGATCGGTGGCAGATCGCTCGGAGACGGGAGGTAATCGACGACCGCATCGAGGAGGCGTCGCACGCCCTTGTTCTTGAAAGCAGCACCGCATAATACGGGGATGAACCTCCCTTCGATTGTCGCTTTGCGAATTGCCTGCACAACCTCTTCCCGCTGTGGAGCTTCCTCGTTGAGGAACTTCTCCATCAGCGCGTCGTTCTGCTCACTGATCCGCTCGACCATTAGATCACGCGCTGCCTGTGCCTGGGCGAGCATCTCCTGTGGGATCTCCTCCTCACGCATAACCGCACCCTTGGGTGCATCGTCATAGTAGATCGCCTTCATGTCGACGAGATCGATCACCCCTTGAAAATCCGCCTCAGCCCCGATAGGGATGACCACAGGGACGGCATTGGCACCGAGTTCATGCCGGATCTCCTTGACCACTCCGTCAAAATCCGCACCGACGCGATCCATCTTGTTGATGAACGCAATGCGTGGCACACGATACTTCTCTGCCTGTCGCCAGACCGTCTCCGATTGCGGCTGCACACCACTCGCGGCGCAGAACAAGGCGACCGCTCCGTCGAGCACGCGCAGGCTCCTCTCCACCTCGGCGGTGAAGTCCACATGCCCCGGTGTATCGATGATATTGATCCGATATCCCTTCCAGATCGCTGTTGTTGCGGCGGAAGTGATCGTGATCCCCCGCTCCTGTTCTTGAGCCATCCAATCCATTGTCGCTTCGCCGTCGTGCACCTCACCGATCTTGTAGTTCTTGCCGGTGAAAAACAGGATTCGCTCCGTCACCGTGGTCTTGCCCGCGTCAATGTGCGCCATCACACCGATGTTTCGCACCTTATCAATACTTAGTGTCTCCGCCATAATCCCTCCGTATCTTGAGTAACTCTCACCATACTAACACACAAAGGCAGCCAAGAGGCAGCTGCCATGCATCAATCCATTATCTTGACCTCGCTAGAAACAGGGAAATTCGAGTGAACCGCTGACTGCCAGGTATGAAAGCATAAGTTTACCCGAGGCGGAGCGCTGCGCAAGGTGAAACGGGTGGTCTCATGACTAGATGTCACAGTCTTCTTCGCGTACCATTCCACGCACGGTAACGGTGAATACGCACGTCTTCTTTGTCGCGCCTTGCCAAACCAGGCGCTCTTGAGCGGATGAGCGCCGACTTGTACCCTTTTTTCACTGGTAGCCAATGAACCCTTGGCTTAGGGAGGATGTGCCCGAATGATCACGCTAAGAAAGGCTGTCCCAAGCGATAAGCCACGCATCACTGAGATCTCATCCCAGATCTGGGACGGCGAAGACTACGTGCCCAATGTGTTGGATGACTGGCTCGCTGATCCGAGCGGAGAAGTGATCGTCGCCATTGTCGATGGCAAGCTGATCTCGTTTGCGCGGCGATCGTATCTCCTCCCAAGGTACGCCTGGTTTGAGGGCGCACGCACCGATCCTGCGTACAGGAACAGCGGCGTTTTCCAGGAGATCTCGCGCTACTTTCTTGAGGCTGTTCAGCGCGAAGGAGCTGATACAATCGGCCTTTCGACCTACATCGACAACGAGGCGTCGCTCCACATCATCGAGAAGAACGGATTCCAGAAGGTGGCCTCCTACGTGTATCTGGAAGCCGGGCGCGATGCGCCTGTCAGGAGAGAAGGACAATCTTCCAGTCGCGTATCCGAGGTAACACCGGAAGATGCAATCCCGTTCATCCACAATTCCCAGTTCCTTCACGCTGCGCACGGGCACTTCCCGCACGGCTGGAAGTTCTACCCATTCGAGCGCGATCCAAAGCGGGTTCTCTCCAAGATGGAGCACATGCTCGGCATCAAGGAAGAGGGCGAGCTCACGGGACTTCTTTGCCTCGCAGGATCGCTTCATCGAGACGGAGAGTGCACCATTGCCTTCATCGACGGTCAAGCCGATGCGGTTGAGGAACTGCTGCGGCACGGCATCCATCTGGCAGCGGAACATCGCGCCATTGAGATGATGATTCCAAAGGACAAAGCGGCGCAGGCACCAGTTCTTCCAATTCTTAAGCACATGGGATTTGAGGCTTGGAACGACTTTGCACCGGACGTATTCGTGTACGAACGCAAACCGTAGTTCTCACATAACCTTTACTTGTCCCCGCGAGACAAGGGGAGATGTCCGTCATTCACACTCATCAACAGTATCGGATCTATCCTCCCCTTCCACTGCAAGACCCCACACGGCCCGACTCACTGTTCGTTCACCGAGTGGCCTATCTCGTGTCCGTTCGCACATGGCGCGCGGTGTATTGTCCCCTAGGGATAGATCATCATTTGCTAGACAAAAGAGGTAAGTTGTGCTAGAATCCAAATGCCGAAATGGCAAACCCGAGCGAAAGCCGGGGACGCAAAGTCACGGGTCTATAAGGAGGAATCTATGATAGCCGGACTGCCGAATGACATTAGAAAAATCACACTATTTGTGCTTGTTTCAACCATCATCTTGGTATTTGCTTTGCCAGGTCTAGCCGAGGATGTGCAGACTCCGTCTACTACACTGGATGATGTGCTCACACTCGTCACGCAGAACGACTACCTTTCTCCAACGCAGCAGACGCTCCTCACTTCTTCGCTCACCTCGGCACTAACAAGCGGAGCACTCACCGTTGATCAGGCACTTGCCCTCGTTGACCTCTCCGGGTTAGAGAACGTCACCGATGCCGCGGAAACGCCTGTAGTAACACATGCTCTATCCATCATCCTCGACGCGCTAGCAAGCGGTGAGATGAATCCTGAACAAGCATCCACGTACATAGCCGATACCGTTGAGAGTGGCACCCTATCCGCTCTCAAAGACTTAACACAAGCCGAGACACCGATGGGGATCGAGTTCTCCATCTCCAAGCTTGGCACGACCGAGGGCTATGAGCAAGAGGCAATCGATACAGTACTTGCCAAGGTCGATGAACTTGTGGCTGCGGGCGTTCCATCCGGGATTGCTCTGCGGGTGGCAAAGGACCTTCTTAGAGCTGGGCTTGACCCTGAAAAGATCATCGCCGAACTGGACCGTCTTGAAACATCGATTGCCGATGCTGGAACTTCCCCGGGCAAGGCGGCGAACGAGGTCACCCCACAGGGACAACATCAGAATCAGAACCAAGAAGAAGAGGTGAACCAGAACACGAACCAGGGAAAGAACGACGAGCCCGAAAACGAGAATGAGGAGAACCAGAACGGCTCATCTGGCAGCGGCAAAAGCAGCGGTTCTCCGAAGAACGAAAATAGCAACAAGGGTACCAATAGTAGCGCCGGCAACGGAAATAACGGTGGGAACGGTTCCAATGGAAACAGCGATAATGCCGGTAACAAGGCAGGTAAGAAGTAAAGGCAGGAAAGCATCACTGTGAATTGGCCAATGAATGGGGGCTTGTCTGGATTCGTACCAGGCAGGCCCCTCAGTCTTCTCTCTGCTACTTCTGCTCTTCACAATCAAGTTTACCTTCATCGGGGAAGACTTGCTGCCAGCGTCCATCGAACCCACCTTGCTCAGGAGTCTTCCAACCGCGTGGTAACCACTCGCCCCTCTCATCGGAGAGCGAATTGATTCTTACCGCAAGCGTTTTCACCAAGCTCAATGTTTCAACCGATACCGCGTGTTGAATTGGGAAGCACTCAGCACTAGTGTCTCAATACAGAATGTAGCCCTTGTGTCGTGTGTCAGCAAGCAGTGCGCTAGAAAGGGAATCGCGTGCTTTCTTGTTCGCTTTCAGCTCAGCTCTTGACAAAAGGGGACGTAGCGTTATACTGGTAACGTTACCAGGAACGTTACCAAAGAATCCTCTGGGGGATCGATAACGTGAGACAAGTTACGCTGCGAGACATTGCTGAACTTACGGGCTTCTCGATCAACACCGTTTCTCGTGCGTTAAACAACAAGGAAGAAGTCAACACAGAGACAAGGGCAAAGATCATCGCTGCCGCAGATAAGCTTGGATACAGGCCGAACCGGTTGGCCAAGGGGCTGCGCTCAAATAAGACGGGAACAATAGGGATTGTCGTCACGGATGTGGCAAATCCATTCTTCAGCGCACTGGTCAAGGGGATCGCCAGGGCAGCGCGTGATTTTGACTACAGCATCATCCTGCAGGACTCCGACGAGGACTACGCAGGAGAGGAAGAGGCAATCCAGGTCCTCCTCGCAGAGCAGGTGGATGGAATCCTGATCACCCCGGTGCAGAGCAAGCAAGAGACAATAGAGCGTCTTACTGAGGCACATTTCCCGTTCGTTCTTGTAGGTCGATACTTCCAGGATCTGGACACAAACTATGTGGTGCCTGATGACTACCAGGGCGGATTCATCGCCACCGAACATCTGCTGGAACAGGGCCACATAAGGATTGCCATGGTCAATGGCCCGCTACACATCTCCAGTGCCAGGGAGCGCTTCCAGGGATTCTCAGATGCACTAAGTCAGCACGACATCCCGATTGAGCAATCACTGGTCGCTACTGGTGCCCTCACCGTGGAGGAAGGGCTCCGCCTTGCCCGTTCTATACTCAAGCAGGTACCTCGACCATCAGCCATCGTTTGCTACTCGGACTTCGTCGCTTTTGGAGTGATGCAGGCAATCCGCGAGATTGGTCTCTCCATTCCAGATGACATAGCAGTTGTCGGTTTCGATGACGTGCGGATGGCTTCCTGTCTGCAAGTGCCACTGACCACCATACGGAGCCCAAAGGAGGAGCTGGGAAGGCAGGCAATGCAGCTTCTTGTGCACAGTTTAGAGAAGAACCACCATGAGGGTGAGACTGAAAAGCGCAAGCTCGATGTGATGCTCATCCCCAGGGAATCTTCCCGCGCAATCAAGAGAGATCGACAGCAATCAGCATAGGAGGTGATAGTGTCGCCAGTATTAGGGCCCGACTAGCCCAAAGGAGCGAGTAGAAAGGCTATTTGCCAGCACGAGGTTAGAAAACTACATGCAAGGAGGAACAATGAGGTTCAAGAAACTAGCAATCGCTGTATTGGTAGGAATAGGGCTGTTAGCAGCTTTTGGAACGGCAATGGCGGACAATCTCACGGGCGATATGGAGATCTTCTCCTGGTGGGCAGGGGATGAAGGGCCGGCGCTGCAAGCGTTGATCGATATGTACAACGCGCAGCATCCGGGCGTCAACTTGATAAATGCGACCGTAACCGGCGGCTCCGGTGTGAACGCCAAGGCCGTCCTTAAGACGCGCATGCTCGGTGGAAACCCACCGGATAGCTTCCAGGTACATGCTGGCCAGGAGCTAATAGGTACGTGGGTCAAAGCCGACCGGATGGAAGATCTCACGTGGTTGTTCAAGCAGGAAGGATGGATGGACGTATTCCCATCCGGGCTGATCAAGCTTCTCAGCACCGATTCGGGCATCTGGTCAGTCCCAGTCAACATCCATCGCTCCAACGTGATGTGGTACATTCCGGCGAATTTGGAGAAATGGGGCGTGGAGGCCCCGAAGACATGGGCTGACTTCCTGGCTATTGCGCCCAAGCTGCAGGCTGAGGGAGTAGTCCCTCTCGCCTTGGCGACGAACTGGACGGTCAATCACCTGTGGGAATCAGTGGCTTTGGCTGTACTCGGGCCAGAGAAGTGGCAGGAACTGTGGGATGGCACACTCTCCTTCACCAGTCCCGAAGCGGTCGCTGTGTGGGACATGTTCGGAAAGATCCTCCAGTACACCAACGATGATGCCGCGTCTCTGTCTTGGCAACAGGCGACGGACATGGTCGTGAACGGCAAGGCGGCGTTCAACATCATGGGTGACTGGGCCGCCGGATACATGACAACTACCCTCGGACTGACGCCGGGAGTGGACTACGCGTGGAGCCCCTCTCCAGGGACACAGGGTGTATTTTTGATGCTCTCCGACTCGTTCGGTCTGCCGAAGGGCGCACCCAATCGGGACAACGCCATCGCCTGGCTCAAGCTTCTTGGCTCGAAGGCTGGATCCGATGCCTTTAACCCGCTCAAGGGCTCGATCTCGGCACGCACCGACAGTGATCTGTCGCTATACAACGCGTACTCACAGTCTGCCGCCCACGACTGGCAGAATGATGTCGTCGCTGGTAGCCTGGCACACGGCGTTGTGGCAAATGAAGGCTTCATGAACGATTTTGCCACCGTCATGGAGATGTTCCTAGCAAGCAGGGATCCGCAACAGGCAGCCAATGCCTGCGAAGCAATCGCTCGACAGAACGCAATCGGCGAATAAAGTCTAGAGCGAGGGGGCGCTTGCCGCTCCCTCGCTCTTTTCTATACAGTATCGTGCACACAATCCGGTAAAGGAGGTGAACGTGCACCTAACCCGCGACCGCATCATCGCGTTCTCGGTTCTTCTGCCGTCGCTCATCCTGATCGCAGTGTTCGTGTATGGTTTCATCGGACAGACTGTGTATATCTCCCTCACGGATTGGGGGAAGGGAGCGGCACTCGCAGAAAACCCGCAGAAGCATTTCATCGGATTGGACAACTACAAGGAGCTGTTCACTAGCTTCCTACACGGACGCTTCCGTCAGGACCTGGTAAATGCGGTCTTCTACACCCTGTTCTTGGTCGCCGGAGCAATTGGCTTGGGCTTGGTTCTGGCGATTCTCCTTGACAGGAACCCGCGTGGAGAAGGGGCATTTAGAACCATCTTCCTCTATCCAATGTCGCTCTCGTTCGTCGTCACCGGCACAATCTGGCGGTGGTTGTTTGCTCCTGCGGGTGGGGTTAACGTGCTTCCCACGTATATAGGCTTGCCTGGTTCTACGTTCCGCTGGCTGAGCAGTCGAACACAGGTTTGGCAATTTAACTGGCAGAACCTGCCTAAGATTACGGCGTTGCTTGTTGCAGCTATCATCGCTGTACTGGCGGTGAAGTCATGGCGAGGAAGAGACCGCAAGAAGGCTTTGTTAACAGGAATTCCCGTTTTACTTCTTCTGGTGTGGGCACTGCTGAGCGATCGACTGATCCCGAACTTCCTCCCATTTCCAGAGACCCACGGATTCAACCTCGCCACCATCGGAGTGATCATCGCTGCCATCTGGCAGTACTCAGGGTACTCCATGGCCCTTTACTTGGCAGGTCTGAGGGGCATCTCAGGCGGGCTGCACGAGGCAGCAAAGCTAGATGGGGCCAGCGAGTTTCAGTACTATGTCCACATAGCTATACCAATGCTAAAAACGACTACGCTCAGTGCGGTTATTATCCTGGCACACATTTCCTTAAAGATGTTCGCCCTGATATTCGCGATGGCGGGGCCAGATAACGCTCAGACTGATCATCCAGCGGTGCTAATGTACATCACCACCTTTAGAGGTAACAAGTTCGCCCAGGGAGCCGCCATCGCTGTGGTTCTGTTCATGCTAGTGGCGCTGTTTATTGTGCCATACCTGGTGAGTTCTTACAGAAAGGAAAGGACGTGATCTGATGGTCAAGAAGGTACATCTGGGACGAGCTTTCCTGTATATATGCCTGGTTTTCCTGGCATTCATCTACCTTATGCCTATCTACATGACCGTGATCACGGCCCTCAAATCACCGGCGGAGATCAATCTTCCCACGGCTTGGCAACCGCCAAGCACCCTCAACTGGGGAAGCTTTAGCGAGGCGTACGCCAAGCTGAAACCGAACTTTATGAATAGTATCATCCTCGCCGTGACTGCAACGCTCCTCTCGTCGATACTCGGGTCACTCAACGGCTACGTCTTTGCTAAATGGAGATTCAAGGGGAGTAATATTGTATTTTCTCTTGTTTTATTTGGTATGTTTATTCCCTATCAGATTATTCTTATCCCCCTGTTCCAAACTTTACGTCAGATGCATCTGTATGGAGGGTTACCAGGTCTCATCTTGGCGCATGTTGTCTATGGGCTGCCAATTACAACGCTGATCTTTCGCAACTTCTACGCTGAGATTCCAAATGAAATGGTTGAATCAGCCCAGATTGATGGAGCTGGTTTTTTCGGTCTCTATCGTAAGATCATGCTTCCCTTATCGGTTTCTGGTTTTGTTGTGGTCTTCATCTGGCAATTCACACAGATCTGGAACGAGTTCCTGTGGGGAATCACCCTTACCAAGTACTCGGCCAACCCAATCACCGTTGCCTTAGCGCAGCTTGCTGGCGGACAGGCTGTGAGTTGGAACCTCCCGATGGCCGGGTCGCTAATTGCTGCATTACCTGTTCTGCTGATCTACATACTGTTGGGGCGTTACTTCATCCGCGGCCTACTCGCCGGCTCGGTGAAGGGGTAAGTACTTTGCGAGAAGGGAGGCATTTGACAACTAAGAAACAGGTGCGTTGGGGAATACTAAGCACGGCAAGAATCGCCGCGGAAAGACTGATCCCGGCGTTTCACGAGTCGGAGATCGCTGAGCTCGTCGCTGTCGCAAGCAGGGACTACGAGAGAGGAAGACAGTTTGCTTCTAAGCATAGTATTGCTCAGGCATACGGCAGTTACGATGAATTGCTGGCAGATAGCTCCATCGATGCAGTCTACATTCCCCTCCCTAACCACCTCCATCGAGAGTGGGCGATACGGGCGATGGAAGCGGGAAAGCACATCCTGTGCGAGAAACCCCTCTCCACAAGCGCCGCAGATGGGATGGCGATGTTTGCTGCAAGCCAGAAGAACAACGTCCTCCTCATGGAGGGGTTCATGTACCGCTTCCATCCGCAAACTAAACGCGTGAGAGAATTGCTAGCAAAGGGGACCATCGGGCAACCGCGCCTCATCCGGGTCGCGCACTCGTTCCCGCTCATCCTCCAGGATAGGGATGACGACTTCCGCTGGAGGGCAGAGCTCGGTGGCGGGAGCCTGGCAGATCTTGGCGTGTACTGTATCGATACGGCGCGGCACCTCTTCTCAGCGGATCCCATCAAGGTCTTCGCCCAGAGCACGTATCACCCCGACCACAGCGCCGAAGCCGAAACGAGGGTGATCCTCACCTTTCCGAACGATCGCGTTGCCATCTTCGACAGCAGCTTCCTCCTCACGGGAAGAAGAGAGTACGAGGTAGTAGGAGACAAGGGGCGGATCACCGCGTTTCACACCTACAACCCGGGCCGTGGAGTCGATGTAAGGATCGAGATCGAGCATGCCGGCAAGAAGAAAGCAGAGATGATCAAGGCAGAGAACGAATACCTGTTGGAAGTCGATCACCTCTCAACCTGCATCCTGCGAAACGAGCGGCCAATCATTACCCGTGAGGATAGCATCGGAAACCTGCGTGTGCTCGATGCGCTGCGTGAGTCCGCCTGCAACGGGGTTCCAGTGGAGATGGGCCTTGCCGGATAGCCTCGCCCTCCTCGAAAACCTATTCGGCCCGGGGAAGGACGCGATCACGGCTAACGCTCCCGGACGCGTCAACCTGATCGGGGAGCACACAGACTACAACGGCGGATACGTCCTCCCCTTCGCCATCGACAGATTCACGAGCGTCGCCCTGAGACCACGCACGGACAGACGCATGCGTATCTACGCGGCAGCCTTCGATGAGACGTTCGAGGCAACCCTTCCGCTTGATTCCCCCAGCCCAACCGGCACTTGGAGCGACTATCCGATCGGCATTCTGCTCGAGTTGCAGAAGCGCAGTGATTTGCCACTTGGCTTCGACGCGGTCATCACCGGGAACGTCCCCTTGGGGGCGGGGCTGAGCAGTTCAGCATCGTTCGAGGTCGCTCTAGCGTTATCCCTGTCCAAGCTGTACGGCATTGAGTTAGAGGATCTGGAGCTTGTCAAGCTCTGTCAGCGCGCAGAGAACGAGTTTGTCGGTACGCAGTCTGGCATCATGGACCAGTACGCGAGCCTCCTAGCCCGCGACCGATCGGCCATCCTCCTTAACACAGCATCCCTTGAACATCGATACATCCCGCTGGAACTAGGGGATGTGGCGCTTCTCGTGATCAACTCGGGCGTGCAGAGGGAGCTTACCAGCAGTGGGTACAACGGCCGTAGACGAGAGAGCCAGGAAGCCCTTCGCTGGCTGCAAAAGAGGATGCCAGAGCGAGAACTGCGCTCTTTGAGCGATCTCAGCCTCGATGACCTGCACCAGCTTGAGCATACCATGCCAGAGGTCTTGATGATGCGCGCCCAGCACGTCGTCGAGGAGAACGCCCGCGTTCTCAAGATGGTCAATGCCCTAGAGCATGACGATCTGACAACAGCGGGGAAGCTACTCTTTGCCTCGCACGCATCGCTGCGTGATCTATTTCAAGTCAGCACGAAAGAGCTCGACTTCCTCGTCGATTGGGGAAGGGACAACGGAGCCCTCGGTGCCCGCCTGGTTGGTGGCGGCTTCGGCGGTGCCACTCTGCACCTAATCTCAAAGGACTACGCGGCGCAATATGCCGAGAAGATCACAGCGGCGTATTACAAGGCGTTCGGCTTGACCGCAATGACGATCGAAGTTCGCCCCTCGCCCGGCGC
>CAYQFN010000044.1:0-11723 GCA_964416685.1 uncultured Thermotogae bacterium
GGCTGTCCGAGTAGCGCTTAGACAGATTCGAACGCTACAGAGCACAAGGTTTTGCTGTAGCATAGCAGCCCCTGTTCGCCTGTCAAACAGGGGCTCTGCCACGTGAAGGGATGGTCGCCACACGAGACGACAAGCGCGACGTGGCTGACAAGCTGTCCACGCAAGATAAGCTTCTGCTTTCGTAGCGTGTGCAGCTTGTCATATATGGCTTGTCGTCACGTTGCTGGACAGCAAGCTGGCGGGGGAAGATCCTGGAGATTGGAACGCGGAGATCGGAACGAAAAGCATTTCTCGCAGAGGTCTGTCTGCCTGCGAACAACAGACAGGGCAGAGACGCAGAGAAGAGTGGGATTGGGTAATAAGGTGTAGAGGTGGGATTGGAGGATTAAGGTCAGTTTCTAGCCTGTAGACTCTGAACTGAAGACTGAAAACTCCTCAGCGCCTTGAGAGGGTCAAACCAAGCGGCGAGAGAAGAGGGGTTGGTATTTCAACTTGAGATTTTCTATGGTCTTATCACATCGTTTCCTTATCTCCTTCTCCTTGATATAGCAGAGGGTCGGGGTGAGGTGACAATAAGAATCCCAGTTTTGACCTTCAGGCCAAAATAGAATTGGCGGAATACCGTGTAGTGTTGCTACGGCGATAGTTAATTTCAAGGGATTTCTTTATTCAAGGGGCAGCCTCTCTCTTCATCGCAGTTAGCGTTGTCATGGCTTCCTGGGTTCCTTAGTGCAGGATTCCGAGCAAGTGTTAGTGGTCTGTTACCCACTCGAAACAACGAAGGGCCGGTCTCTCGATCGAACAGCTGAAGCTATCGAGATTGGGAAAGAGCTTGATCGTGGAGTCGATCTCGATATGCTGATGCAGGTCGAGGCTGGCCACGATCTGCTCACCACCTCAATCGGCATAGACAGGCAGCTCATTTCCCAACGGCTCCCTTACCTTTACCGTCATCTGGATGACGTACTCGCCCACTATGAGCACCCCCGTGAGGACATCGAAATGGACACCGACAATCGCGTGCTCGGGAACAGTGTCGATCCTTCCATTCTTCGGTAGCTTGATCGTGAATCCGTTCCCTGTTAGCGTGATCACATCTCCAGACTCTGTTGCTTGCGCAGAGAGGAAGTTCATCGCTGGACTCCCGATGAAGCTGGCAACAAACCGGTTTGCGGGATGATTGTAGGGTTCCTGTGGCGACGCGTAGTGATGGATCAGCCCATTGCGCACAATTGCCCGTAGCGTCTTCCCCTTCCCACATCCAGAATTCTTGGTATGAGAACAGTCTTTGGACACCCGTCTTTGCGATTCTAGTGTTGGACTTCCTGGCTGCGTCTCTTGTAATATTTTGCCAGATAGCTATAATTTTATTTGATCTATAGACGCCGGGAGGTAATTTCAGGTGAACCGGCAGATCAGGGAGGGGCTCAATCTGGTGCTGTTCGGTGTGATGCCAGTATGTATTTTGGTGCTTGTAGCCAGTATCAAGAGGCTTGGACCAATGAGGAGTTCCTCAATGGTTCAGACAGTTAGAGCAGAGTTGGCGGACACCCGGCCTGCACTACTTGACTCACGCGCTTTTTTTACTATACTAGTGTACGCATGAACTCGCAAAGAAAGGCAACAAATCGACAGCATATGTTAACAGAACAGCGTCGGCAGGTGATTCTGGAGCAGCTTCACTCGCGCAAGGCAGTGAAGACGTCCGAATTGTCGGAAACGTTCGCCGTATCATCCATGACAATCCGCAACGATTTGAACGCCCTCGCTGAGCAAGGACAACTGATGCGCGTCCATGGAGGTGCAATCTCGCGGCAGTGGTTGACGGCAGAACCCTCCTATCACGACAAGGCGGACATTAATCGTGCAGAGAAGGAAGAAATTGGCCGGCAGGCAGCGGGACTCATCGAAGAAGGAATGGCGGTCTTTATTGGGAATGGAACGACCACGATGGAGATCATCAAACACCTTCCGCAAGATCGACACTTTCGTGTTTTCACCAATGCACTAAACCACGCACTTGAAGTCAGCCAGCTTCCACAGGCAGAGGTGTTCGTCGTCGGAGGGTACCTTCGCGAGGTTTCCCTGGCGATGATTGGGAGATTGGCGCATCAGGCCCTGAAGGGAATCTACTTTGACCTCGCTTTCCTCGGGGTGAATGGCATATCGATCGACTACGGATTGACCATCCCCTCGTTGGAGGAGGCAGAGGTTGCCGCAGAAATCATCGAACGGAGTCAGCGAACGGTCATTGTGGCCGATCACGCGAAATTCGGAGTTGTAGCACACGGAAAGATCGCAGATATTACAGACATCGACGCTATTATCACTGATTCGGGATTGGATCCTCGACTGCTGAACAGCCTCTCCAATTTGGATGTCGAGATCAATACCGCTATGGTATGACAGGAGGTGAGTGCATAGAGAAACCCGTCGTCCAGTAGCAGGAAAAAACGGTTCACTAAGAATAAGGAGGTAGTAAATGAAACGTGTTCTAGTGGTTGTACTGCTTGCGCTTGTCGCCTTTTCGGGACTGGTACTGGCACAGGAGAAGACGCAGATTACATTCTGGCACGCCTTTGGCGGTGGCCGACAGTTGTTCGTTGAACGGATGGTAGAAGACTACAACTATACCCATCCTCTGGTCAACGTAACTGTTGAATTTAAGGGATCCTATCGCGATACCTTGAATGCAGCTATCCTTGCTGCGCAACAGGGCAATGCTCCGAATATTGTTCAGATCTTCGAGATAGGCACTCAGTTAGCTCTAGACAGCGGCATTTTTATGCCTATCCAAGATCTTGTCATAGGGCCGGAGTTCCAACCGGACGACTATATTGGTGGCGTAACAGACTACTACAAGATCAATGGCAAGTTCAATTCCATTCCCTGGAATTCCTCTAACCCAATCCTGTACTACAATAAGGACATGTTCCGGGCAGCCGGACTGGACCCGAACAAGCCGCCACGCACCTTTGAAGAGATGCTCGCTTACAGCAAGCAGATCGTTGATAGCGGTGTTGCTCCGAATGCGGTTAGCTGGCCGTTGCACAGTTGGTTCTTCGAGCAGTGGATGGCTAACATGGGTGAAGAACTGGCCAACAACGGTAACGGCCGCGACGCGCGCGCTACGGAAGTTAATCTCACTGGCGATGGTGCAAAGACCATCCTCACTTGGTGGAAAGAGATGGCGGATAAGGGTTATTGGGCCTACAGCGGCAAGCTGGAAGACTGGGATGGCGCTGACGCCATCTTCGTGTCGGGTCAAGCGGCGATGGAGATCACTTCTACGAGTGATGTTGTTCAGCGCCAGAATGATGCAGCCGAGAATGGCTTCGAACTGGGTACGGCATATCTTCCTTATCCCGCGACTACCCTCGCTGGCAGGAAGCTCAGTGAACCCCAGGGCGTCGTCGTAGGTGGTGCCAGCCTATGGATCACCAAGGACCACCCCAAGGCCCAGTTGCAGGCGGCAAAAGACTTTGTAATCTGGTTCACCAACCCTGAGAACGCCATTAGTTGGCACAAGGCCACCGGTTACTTCCCGATTCGTAAGTCTGCGGTTGACGTGCTCAAGGTCGAGAACTGGTTTGAGCTCAATCCTGCCTACAAGGCTGCGTTCGATCAGCTCTTGAACACTAAGCCTAGCCGCGCTACCCAAGGCGCATTGATCGGTGCCTTCCCTGAGGTGCGCACAATCATCGAACAGGCAGTGGAGAAGGTCATTGCTGGCAAGGCCACAGTTGACGAAGCTCTGGCACAAGCCAAGGCGAAGGCTGATAAGGCTATCCAAGATTACAATAAGAGCGTGGAATAGGAAGCTAGGTTAAATTCTTAGGTAAGTTAATAAGAGATCGGGTGGTCTCTTGATGAACCATCGATCACCCGGTCTCGTTTTTTAGCTAATTCTAGGCACAAAGGAGTAATTATGCATCAGGCCAGGTTTAAGGGAAAACTCATTCCCTTCCTATTCTTGGCACCCACCTTAGCCATTCTTGTCGTGTTCTTGTATTACCCTATCTTTCAGACATTTCGTCTCTCACTATATCGAGTTGCCTTTCTGGGACTGAAGAAGAAGTTTATCGGGTTTGAGAATTTCGTTAGCCTATTCAAAGACCCCGACTATCTACACACCGTAGTGATTACGATTGTAATCGCTGCGGCGATCGTCGTAATTGGGATGAGTCTCTCTCTAGCGATCTCTGTTCTTGCCAATCAAAAGATTCGCGGTGGGCGCATCTATCGTCTACTTCTCATATGGCCGTATGCTCTCTCTCCTGCAGTCGCGGGAGTTATCTGGCTGTTCATGTTTTCTCCCGGTTATGGGATAGTGAACTATATCCTCTCCCTCACCATACACATGGAGCCAAACTGGCTAGGTGATCCATATCTTGCAGTAATTCTCATCATTGTTGTAAGTATATGGAAGAATCTTGGGTACAATATTGTTTTCTACCTTGCTGCGCTACAGAATGTCGATACAGGTGTGCTGGAGGCAGCGGCGATTGATGGTGCGGGCCCATGGCGTCGATTCTGGTCGATAACGTTTGCCCTCCTCTCTCCAACAACCTTCTTCCTGTTGATTACCAATATCACCTACGCCTTTTTCGACATCTTTGGCACAGTGGACATCATGACTAAGGGTGGACCAATGGATGGCACTAACGTCATGATCTATAACCTTTACCGCGATGGTTTCCAGTATTACAAGACAGGATCAGCGGCTGCACAGTCGGTGATCCTGTTTGTCGGGGTGATAGTTCTGACGATCATCCAGTTCCGCACTAGCGGACGCCGCGTTCACTATGGAGGAGCGTAAGCAATGAGACGAAAACGTAGTCATACTATCCTCATCCACCTTGCGTTGATCATCGTGGTGTTTCTCCTTCTCTCGCCGGTTATGATCGCTTTCACCAAATCGACGCAAACTAGGGCTCAGATCTATCACTACCCACCTATATTTGGATTCGGTTCATCGATGATTCAGAACTATACGGCTGCGTGGAATGACTTTCACCTGGGGATGTATATGAGGAACAGTCTGCTTATTGCTGTAGTGGTGACAGTGGCTAAGACTATTCTTTCCATGTTTGCTGGAATGGCCATCGTCTACTTCGACTTCCCCTTAAAGAACGCCGTGTTCTATTTCATACTGTTCACGTTGATGATGCCAACTCAAGTACTTATTATTTCGCTATTTAACCTGGTATCAAACTTTGGTCTGGGGAATACCTACGCTGCACTGACCATGCCATTTCTGGCAAGCGCCACCGGTGTTTTTCTGTTCCGTCAACACTTCTCCAGCATATCTCCTAATCTTGCAGATGCAGCCCGTGTTGACGGTGCCGGGCCGCTTCGATTCATGTGGAGTGTGCTGATCCCCATGTCGCGGAATACGATTGCGGCACTTGGCCTCATTCAGTTCATTTACATGTGGAACCAGTATCTCTGGCCACTTGTTATCATTAGACAGAATGCTCGTCAGGTGGTCCAGGTTGGCTTAAGAAGCATGATGGCGCAACAGGACGTGACCAATTGGGGAGTGGTGATGGCGGGGGCGATCCTCGCGATGCTTCCTCCTCTAGTCATCTTTGTGGTATTTCAAGAGCAATTCACAAAGGGCTTCGTCTTGGGGAGAGAAAAGTAGCATGCCATCGATTGTTAACATTGCTCATGCAGGGGCACGCAGCCTAGCCCCGGAGAACACGATCGCTGCGGCTAGGAAAGCATTGGAAGTCGGAGCTGACATATGGGAGCTGGACGTAGCGGTAACGCAAGATGCTGAACTGATCTTGTTCCACGATGACTCGCTTGCGCGGACCACCGATGCGGTTGCCCGTTTTCCCGACCGTAGCCCATGGACCTTCACCACATTCACCCTTGCTGAGATTCGCTCGCTCGATGCGGGATCTTGGTTTGTTGAAACCGACCCTTTCGGTCAAATCGCAGCAGGTATGGTGAGCAAAGATGCAGTGGCTTCCTATCGAGGGGAACGTGTGCCGACGCTGCGTGAGGCGTTCGTGTTCACCAAGGAACATGATTACCGGGTGAATGTTGAATTGAAACCTCTTCCATCTCCGATGGAGTCATTTGCTATTGTCCCCCCGGTACTGGCGCTTATCGATCAACTGCAGATGGCCCAGAACGTAGTCATTTCATCGTTTAATCACGCCTGGCTGCGCGAGGTAGAAACTGCGTGGCCACAGCTTCAGGTGGAAGCGCTAATCGGCTGGCCGCGCAACAAACCACTGGAATGGGACAACTTCCATTTCAAGACGTACAACGTCTCGGCGACACGATTGGATCTAGCGCAGATTCATATGCTGCGAGAGAAGGGACTGGGGATAAACGTTTATACCGTTAACAGTGAACAAGAAATGCGGCGATTTATCGCTGCTGGAGTGACAGGGCTGTTTACCGACTTTCCGCAGAGGCTGGCGGCGATCCTCCAGGACGAGTGACTGACTAACGATTAGGGCAGGATAACAAATGGTTGACGAAACGCTACGCGGGAAGATCAATCCCGCCAAGCTGCGGGACCTAATAAAACAAGAAGCGGTGGAGACGGTCATCGTCGCCTTCCCCGACCCCTATGGCCGCTTGTTGGGAAAACGGGTAAGTGGAGGGTTCTTCTTAACTGACACTGCGTTGCATGGTATCAACGCCTGTGATTATTTACTCGTCTCCGACATGGAGATGAGGCCTGTTTCTGAGTACGAGTTCACCAGTTGGGAACGGGGATATGGCGATGTTAAGCTCATGCCCGATTGGAAGACCCTCCGCCTTGCGAGCTGGCTGTCCAACACAGCGATCGTCTTGTGTGACTTAACGACCTCGGACGGGAAGCGGCCAATTGCCATCGCGCCCCGCACGATCCTTGCCCGGCAGGTGGAAAAAGCAAAGGCAGCCGGGTTCCTCCCGCAGGGAGCGGCGGAGCTCGAGATGTTCATCTTTCGTGATTCGTATCAACAGGCACAGGAGAAGGGATTCTGCAACCTACAACCGTTTGGTGACTACATCGAGGACTATCATATCCTGCAGACAGCGCGCGAGGAGCCGCTGATAGGCGCGATCCGCCACCACCTAGAATATTCGGGGATCCCGGTCGAGACGAGCAAGGGGGAATGGGGTGCTGGGCAGCACGAGATCAACATCCGCTACTGCGACCTTCTCGATATGGGCGATCGAACTGTTCTATTCAAAGAAATCTGCAAGGAGATAGCGATCGGGCAGGGGCTATCCTTGACGTTCATGGCCAAGTGGAACGAGGATGCGGCCGGTAACAGCATGCACATTCACTCCAGCCTGTGGAACGTGGATGGAGGTGGGAGCGTATTTGCTGGGGACGAGGATTCTCTCGACCTACCGGTCACCTGCTCATCCCAATTTCGCTGGTACCTGGGGGGATTGCTCGCGCACGCACGCGAAATAATGCTCTTCTTTGCCCCCAACGTAAACTCCTACAAGCGCTACCAGGAGGGCTCCTTTGCCCCAACTGGGATCGCCTGGGCTTACGATAACCGCAGCGTCGCATTCCGGGTCCTCGGAAGCGGGGACAGCCTGCGCGTGGAGTGTCGCATCCCAGGGGCGGACGCCAATCCCTACCTCGCTCTCGCTGCGATCTTGGCCGCTGGCCTTGATGGGATAGAGAACAGGATAGAACCGCCCGAAGCGGTGAGCGGAAGCGCCTACTCCTCGTCCAAGACCACCCACCTTCCAATGAACATCACACAGGCGCGGGAAGCGTTCGAGGAGAGCGCCTTTGCCCGAGAGGCGTTTGGCAGGGAAGTGGTGAGCCATTACGCGCGCTTCGCGCGGCAGGAGGAGGAGGCGTTCGCCCGCGCAGTGACCGATTGGGAGCGAGCGCGCTTTTTTGAACGAATCTAGTTTCCTGAGGAACAATCTCGAATAATGTAAGGAGAAGATGATGCCATACGGGTTCAATCAGAAGGTCCTTCACGTCGACCTCACAAGGGGCAAAATGACGGTGGAGGAGCCGGAGGAGAAGGTATACCGCAAGTACATCGGGGGGAGTGCTCTCGGCCTTTACTATCTGTTGCGCGAGATGCGCGCAGGGGTCGATCCGCTCGCACCGGAGAGCGTGCTCGTCCTCTCCCTCAGCGTGATCACAGGAGCCCCGATATCCGGGCAGAGCCGGCTGACGGTGAGCGCCAAGTCTCCGCTCACCGGGGCCATCGGCGATTCTCAGTCCGGTGGGTTCTTCCCCGCGCAGATGAAGTTCGCCGGCTACGATGCCATCGTCATTCATGGCCGCGCGAGCGAACCAACGTACCTGTTGATCGAAAATGGACAGGCGCGGCTGCGCGATGCCGGCAGGCTGTGGGGAAAGACAACCGCGGACGTAGAAGAGATGCTGCGCGAGGAGCACGGCAAGGAGATCCAGGTCCTCCAGTGCGGCCCAGCAGGAGAGAGAGGGGTCCTCTTCTCCGGTCTTGTCAGCAGCGGAAACCATGTCAACGGGCGCACCGGGATGGGTGCGGTGATGGGTTCGAAGAACCTGCGCGCGGTCATCGTTCGTGGCCATAACGAGCTTCAGCTGGCCGATCCTGATGGGTTGCGCGATCTGGCGCGACGAGGGGCAAAGGCCCTCCCGGAATCTGGAGTGGCTGACCTCGGAAAGTACGGCACAGCGGGGATCGTCAGCTCACAGAACGCCCAGGGAGGGCTGCCCACCCACAACTACACGCGTGGCGTCTTTTCTGGGCACGAGAAGCTCGACGGGAAGACGATGTACGATACCATACTGCGCGGGGCCAAGGATGGAAGACAGGACCAGTTAGGGCGTGGAACCTGTTATGCCTGCGCCGTGCGCTGCAAGCGGATCGTCGAGGTTGATGATGGCCCGTTCCCGGTCGATCCGCGCTACGGCGGCCCGGAGTACGAGACGCTCGCTGCGCTTGGAAGCTACTGCGAGGTGGACGACCTTGCGGCTGTCGCGCGAGCAAACGCGCTGTGCAACGGCTACGGGATTGACACGATCTCCTGCGGCGGGACGATCGCTTGGGCCATGGAGTGCTACGAGAACGGGATCATCACCAAAGAAGACACCGGAGGGATCGATCTCCATTTTGGAAACGCCGAGGCGATGGTCCAGATGGTGGAACTGATCGCCAAGCGAGAGGGGTTCGGCGACATGCTGGCGAACGGCTCGGCACGGGCGGCAAGAGCGATCGGCAAGGGCTCGGAGCGTTACTTGACAACCTCCAAGAACCAGGAAGCACCGGCACACATGCCGCAGGTTAAACCGACCGTCGGCCTGATCTACGCGGTCAACCCGTTCGGCGCCGACCACCAGTCGCACGAACACGACGGCGCCTACGCCGGAGCGCCAGAGCGAATGGCGCAGCTTGGCCTGTTCGATCCGCAGCCAGCGTTGACATTGAATGCGGAGATGGTGCACTACGCCCTCGTCACTGAGCACTTCTACAGCCTGATGGACTCACTCAACGTCTGCCAGTTCGTCTTCGGACCAGCGAGTTGGCAGCTGTATGGGCCGGGCGATTTGGTAGAGGTAGTTCGTGCGGTCACCGGCTGGGACGTTAGCCTGTACGAGCTGATGCAGGTCGGCGCGCGCAGACTGAACATGCTGCGCGCGTTCAACGCCCGCGAGGGGATCGGCCGCGAGTCCGACACCCTCCCCGAAAAGTTCTTCAACGTACCGCTCTCCGGGGGTCCAAGCGATGGCTACCGCGTAGATCGGGAGCGTTGGGCACAGGCGCGTGAGGCCTACTACGCCATGTGCGGGTGGGACAGTGCAACCGGCTACCCCACACGAGCAACGCTTGAATCGTTGGGGATCGGCTGGGTGGCGGAGAAGATGAAAGAAAGAAAAGGTTGAAGGAGATAACATGGTTGTTGATAAGGCTCTATCGATCTGTATCCTAAACGCGTACCCCAAGGAGAGCAGGGAGAAGTTCGATCGGTCAAACGTCGGGCACCCACACGACATGTACCGCGACTTCCTCTCGACCTACGTTCCCCACGCAAAGGTGGACATCGCCTTCGTCGCTGACGTCGATCTGCCCTTGTTGAGCGATGACGAGATCTCCGCGTACGACGGGTTCATCTGGACAGGGTCCGACCTTACGATCTACCACACGGATGATCCTCGGGTGGCGCGTCAGATCGCGCTAGCTAAGAGAATCTATGACATCGGAGTCCCCAGCTACGGGAGCTGCTGGGCGATCCAGATGGCGGTCGTCGCTGCTGGCGGAGAGGTAAGAGCAAACCCCAAGGGGCGCGAGTGGGGGATCGCCCGCGACATCACGCAAACGCAAGAGGGTAAGAAGTCGCTGCTGCTGCAGGGAAAGCCCGATCGCTACGACGGGTTCATCATGCACCTCGATGAGGTGACGAAGCTCCCATCTGGAGCGACGCTCCTCGCCACGAACGAACATACGCACGTGCAGGCAGTCGAGGTGAAACACGGTAGCGGCGTGTTCTGGGCCACGCAGTACCACCCAGAGTACAACCTGTACGAGATGGCGCGCTTGATCGCCGCACGTGATGAACCACTCGTGAAGGAGGGATTCTTCGCTACAACAGATGAGGTCGCGGCTTACGCGGCAAAGATGCTCGCCCTGTACGAGGATCCGTCCTCAAAGGAATTGCGGGCGGAGCTTAAGGTGGGAGACGACATAATCGATCCCGTCATCAGGCAGCAGGAGATGCGCAACTGGATAGACCATCTAGTGATTCCAAACACAAGCAATCGATAACCAGGAGGATGAGATGAGACTAGCAGATAAGGTAGCGTTCATAAGTGGGGCCGGCGGCGGAATGGGACGCGAGGCAGCGCTCATGTTCGCGAAAGAGGGAGCGAAGATTATCGCCAATGACTACCGCCCAGAGGCGGTGGAAGAGACGGTCAAGTTGGTCCAACAGGCGGGAGGAGAGGCGATCGCCGTCCCCGGCGATGTCGCCAGCGCGAGTGATGTCAAGCGCGCGATCGAGCTGGGAGAGAAGGAGTTCGGAAAGATAGACGTCCTGTACAACAACGCTGGTGTGATGCCTGATGAGGACGAGTCGGTCACAGATATGACCGATGAGGTGTGGGAACGAGTATTGAACATCAACGCAAAAGGGGTAGCCCACTGCTGCCAGTACGGCATCCCAGCGCTGCTGCGTGCCGGCGGTGGATCGGTGGTCAATATCGCGTCCTTCGTCTCCCTCGTCGGCTGCACCATCCCTCAGGACGCCTACACCGCGAGCAAGGGAGCGGTCCTCGCCCTCACGCACTCGCTTGCTGTCCAGTTCGGCCCCAAGGGAGTGCGTACCAACGCCATCTCCCCTGGCCCGATCCTCACCCCGCTTCTCGACGAGCTCCTCGCCGATCCAGCAAAGCGGGCGCTGCGCTTGAACCGCATCCCGATGGGTCGGTTCGGGAAGGCAAGCGACATCGTCTACGCCGGGATCTACCTCGCCTCTGATGAATCGACGTGGGTGAACGGAGCGAACCTGGTCGTCGACGGCGGAATCACGGTCAACTACTTCTAGGGAGCTGAAGAGATGAGCAACTACTATCCGGATGCAGCACAGCAGGCTTACCCACCAGAGCATCCGTTGAACAAGTGTAAGGGGTTTGTCTTCGATGTCGACGGTGTTCTCGTGCGCGGGGAAGGGATCATCCCCCGCTCCCCCGAGGCGATCGAGCGGCTGCGCCGCGGTGGGAAGAAGGTGATCTTCATCTCCAACAACTCCAC
>CAYQFN010000045.1:0-11672 GCA_964416685.1 uncultured Thermotogae bacterium
TGTGGATCCGTAACTTGGGAGATGCAGACGGATCGGACATTACAAAGCTTGTGATCGACGATGATGCAGATCCATTCACGGACCCAATAAAGGCATACACTGCCTTGACAAACTTAGGTTCGGGTATGACCCTTTCGCTTGGATATACGGTACCTACCGGAACGACGTACTTGTGGATCGGAGTTGAGATTGCAGGTGCTGCTCATAACAACAGAAACATCCAATTTAAGGTCCAATTCTTCTCCGGTAGCTACACCAGCCCGTACATCACCGATGGCAGCGCGGAGACTATCTTTAGAGGTGGCTTTGAGAAAAAGTCTGATTCTTCTCCGTCGGCCGGTTATCTGAACCCCGGCGATACGGATGTGCTCGTTCAGAAGGCAACATTCACCGATGATGATGGGAATACCGCGGGTGTTGGCGTTTCAAAGGTGTCAGTAAGTAACACGGAAGATGCGGATGACGCGGACATTACGGACGTGAAGGTAGAGATCGTAGTTGACGCCATAACGTACACAGCGCATAAGGTTCCTTCAGCTACAGACTGGGGAAGCGGAAATCCACTGGAGTTCACAGCTGCTGATCTTGGTTTGCCAGACACCTTTGATGATGAGGCGTCAATTAGCGTAAGGGTCCGTGTGACGGCAGGAGGGACAACTGACAAACGCAAGATCAAGACGCTGTTGGTGCTGAGGACCAATGAGAACGGCGTGGCCTACGATCAATCGGTACTCGCTGGGAAGACGCAAACTATTCGCATTCAAGGCTTCGAATCAACCAAGGACGTCAGCGCGGACATACCATCCGGCGTCTTGGTGCCCGGTGACAAACTAGTCCAGAAGGTTACTGCGACCGATGACGATGTCAATGGATCGGCGCTAAGCATTATTGGTATTTGGATCAAGAATAACGGTGATGCGACTGAGGGCGACATCAAAAGCATCGTGGTTAAGAAAGGGGCAGTCACGTTACTGACCCTCGACCAAGCTCATACTCATATTGTTGACTTCAGCTCGGGACATCTCTATGTTGTGGCTGATGGATTTCATGCAACCGATGTACCAGACGACGAGTCGGTTACTCTGACAATCGAGTATACCATCGATGACACAATTACAGATGGACACACGCTGCAACCGAAGGTTTACGTTAGGGCAGAAGAGCCGAAGGGTGGGAAAGCATACAACAGTGATACCGTCACGTATCCAAAGTCGATCGTCATCCATCCGCACGGGCTGGAGTCGGTCGTCAATGTCGCGATGGCTGATGGCACCGCCTACTCCGGTCAGCGCCTGCTCGCACAGAAGATCACCTGCAATGATCTGGATGAGAATACTGACAGCGTCAAGCTTAACCCTATCAATGTGAAGAACATTGCCTCGAGCCGTTGTGCGGACTCGGAGGTGGCTAAGATCGAGGTGCGGACTGAGAGTGGCGCCCTGCTCGGTGAAACTACCTCTGTGGCTGGATTGGGCGCGGGTGGAATCGCAATTTCGACGTTGCAGAATAACGTCGTCGCTGATGATGGTAGTCTTACGCTCTTTGTTTACATTACCTTTGCTGGGCCGGAAGCCATTACAGCAGGGCACAAGCTGAAGCTTGAAACGACGGTCTTCACACAAGAAGATGGACACGCAGGTGAAAATTCAGCCACAGGGGCCGAATGGACCCTTGCCATAAACCATCGCCCTACTTGTGACTTCGATTACACTCCTACTGCTGATCTCACTTACCAGACGGAGATCACATTTACTGCCAAAGACGTCAATGATGAAGATGGTGATGCAATCAAGAGTTACAGTTGGACGTTCAGCGATGGAGGAACAAAGACTGGTACCTCGGTCAAACATACCTTTACAGCGGGCGGCAGTGTGTGGGCAAAGCTTACAGTTGAAGACGCGCGGGGGCTCACAGGATCGAAGAAGAAGACGTTCACCGTTACACCCCCTCCGGTGGTGCCGGTAGCGGAGTTTGAGTGGTCACCGGAGAGCCCGAAGGTCGGAGAGGAGGTAACGTTCACCGATAAGTCGACCACTCCAACGGGCACAACAATCACCAAATGGAGTTGGGATTTCGATGGTGATGGTACCGAAGACTCGGATAAACAGAACCCAAAGTATACTTACAGTGCTTCTGGCACCTATACGGTTTCGTTGACAGTGACTAACAGTGATTCTGAAACCGACTCAGTGACTCATGATGTCGTAGTTGCTTCGCCTAAGCCAACGGCTTCTTTTACATATTCTCCAACGACTCCTGATGTTGGGGAACAAGTCACATTCACGGATACAAGCGCCGCCGCTGGTGAGGCAACGATCGCTACACGCAGTTGGGACTTCGGTGATGGGAACACTTCCGCCGTTCAGAACCCGAGACATACCTTTGACACGATGGGAACCTACACGGTCAGCCTGACGGTAACTGATGACAATGGTGAGACGAGCAATGCGTACACGAAACAGATCGTTGTTGGTCCGCCAGTGATGGTCTATTCCTACCCGAATCCGGCAAGCAACGCTGCTTCCATTGCTTATCGCGTGCCTGAAGACGCGACCGATCCCGTGCTGCGCATCTACAACATCACCGGGGCATTGGTCTTCGAACAGGAACTCACCGCGGGCGCGTCACCGTACACCTGGAATCTCAACTCAACCGGTGGCACACCACAGCCGAACGGCCTCTACTTGTGTGTCGTTGTTGCCAAGAACGCCGACGGTGGGACGATCAAATCGCCGACATTCAAGCTTCTAATTGCAAGGTAAGGGAGGGAGAACAGTGAAGAGACTATATGTGCTGATGATGGCAGCCCTCCTTCTGGCTGGGCTGGGTAGTGCCACCGGAATGGCTGAGACCGCGGTTTCAGTGCTCGATATTGATCCCGGTGTGCAGGTGATCGGTGTAGGTGGAGCGGGGACCGCTCTTGCCCAGGGGGCTGAGACGCTGTACTACAATTCGGCGGGGCTATCAGATTTGTCGGGGATTAGTTTCAGCTCGTTCTACGCCTCATACTTGGGAAGCGCGAGCTACTCCTCGCTCGCGTTGACGTTCCACAACTGGGGCATTGGTATGCTGATGTTCAACGCCAGCAATATTGCTGGATACAACAGTGATGGGGATCCCACTGACGCGCTCTCCTACGGCAACAACGCTCTTTTGCTCGGTTTTGGCATCGATCCCAAGGATCTATCGTTCGTTCCCGCGCTGCCGATCGATTTTTCGCTTGGTGCGAGGATCAAGTACCTGTCCGTGACCAATGGGACGGTGAGTGGATCTGGCTTTTCGTTCGACCTTGCCTACCGAATGACGTTTCGCGACATGCGTATCGGCCCAATCTCACTGAGCGACATGGCGCTGGGTGTAACGGCAAACAACCTGTTCGGTGGACTCAACTACGATGCCTACGGCGAATCGATGGCGATGTCACTGCGTATCGGAGGGGCAGTGAAGGTCGTTGATGCCGTGCTGTTGACGAGTGATCTTGACCTTGGAGGAAGATTCCACTTCGGAGCAGCATATAGTCCCATCCAGACGCTCGTCTTGCGGGCAGGGATGATGACCCAGCCGGGCGGTATGTCGATTACCTTGGGAATGGGGTTGAACATCCAAGGCTTCATCCTCGACTACGCGTACATCACACATCCCACGCTGGCTGGAACGCACCGCGTAGCTCTGTCCATCGACTTTTCTGGCCTCGATCTATCCGGACTCAGTCGCTCGCTTCGTCGCCTCCTGCCATAGGTAGTTGAGTAGCAAGGAAGAGGACAGGCTGGCTACTTATCGGGAGATCAACTGACTTAGCGATTGAGTGATTTGGCTCCTCGGCACTTGGTATAAGCAACAGGCCCGGCGATGCTGCAGCGTAGATGCGCTCTAGCCTGTTTCAACCGACTCGAACGTTAGAATGCCCCACTCCTGCCTGCTTCCTGCCTGTCCTTCGGACGCAGATAGGCACCGATGCAGGCGGGCGGAACAGCACGGTATCCTAAAAAACATACTCGCGCAGAGGCGCAGGCCTGTCTGCTGGTATCCGGCAGACAGGGCGCAGGGAACAACCAAGAGATAGGAAGGCAACTGAGTGCAAACCCAGAGACGATAAGATTTTGGCGTTGTAGCGTGCGCAGTTCATCTGCCACGTTGGGGTGGCAATGGCGCACAAGAACAACGTGGCAGGCAAGATGCAAAGCAAGATAAGCTCTTGCCTTCTGTAGCGTGCGCAGCCCTGTTCGCTTCTCAAACAGGCGATCTGTCACGTTGCTGGATAGCGAACGGGCGTGAGAAGAGGATCGGGGTGAGGTGAAATAACGAGACCCCGGTTCTGACCTTCAGGTCAAGATGAAATTGGCGGAATGCGCTCTAGTCTTGCTACGTGGATACTCAATTTCAAGGGATTTCGTTATTCGAGGGACAGTCGTTGCGTCCTGCAGTTGGTATTTTCACGGCTTGCTGGATTCGTTGGGTGGCATTCGCGCACGCGCTAGTGTGTTACCCAGGCGAAACGACGGAGAGCCATACCTTGCTTAGACCGGTGCAGCTACGGGAGGCGAATTGGCCTGATCCGAGATCCTCTGGAGATCCAACCGCTTCCAGACCGCATGCGTCGCTTTAAGGATAAAGCAGCGCCCTGTAGTCACGATCTTCCGCGCAATGTCCAGAAAATGTCCGCTGGAAGGTGGCAGGGTACACGTCAGGACAGATGCTCTCTGCGGTGACGCCCGGCTTGAATGCCTCCATCAGGGCGACCTTCACCCCCGACTCAGGTGAAAACCATGTGACAAACGGCGAAGGAAGACGTTCTTGTTGATCGGTCCATTCGTCCCGAAGTAGTTGGCACAGAATCGCACCGCACTAGCCAACCTCTCCTCGGCATCCTGGGTAGTTTGTTCTCCACGGACCATCCGGTGAAGACTCTCCCACGCTCCCGAGCCTGCGTCAGGGAGGCTGCCAACGACAGCCTCAGAGTACCCGTCACTCGCAAATCCCTCCATCCTCCAATCCGGGTAGCTCCAACTGCTCAAGGCAGGATGTTTCCCCACTCTTCCCGCCAGAATCACGGCCGGAATGCGGCCACGGCGGTGCTTGGGCGGAACACGGCGCGTCATCCACCGTAATAGGCTCGTCACCTCATCGCACGCATCCAGGTAGTCAACCTCAACAGGGCATGACACCTCCTGGCACGCACCAAGAAGGTCTATCGGATGGGTGCCGCGGCACTTCACGCCCAAAGAAGTGAGTACCTGTCGCATCGTATCTGTTGGACCGGCAAGCCCAAGGCACACCTCACCGTTGAGCGCCAGCGTCTTCAGCGAGTCCTCCGACATCACGCCCAGATCGTCATCAAGTACTCGCCCGTCACTCGCAAGCACGACATCCTCGTTGTCTCTCACTGCCAGGATCACGCTCATAACGTTTCCAGCATAAACAGACACAGTCAAGATTGCAAGCGCCACACAGATCCTCGAATAGGAGAGAGTCAGTTGCGGGCCCAACCCTGGTCAATCACTCTTGCTGCAACACCATCCTCAGTCCAGCGTGTTCCCTCCCGCCACACCTCAGTCTTCGTCTCCTCCTGCTGCCCAAACTTCGCTGCCTCGAAGCAAGTTGACGTTGCCTCGATAAGGATCTACACTCGCGCCGCTGGGGGAACGTTGATCCACTAATGAAATTGCATAGGTGAATGACACGATGTATCTCACAGGCAGGAGGCCAACATGAAAATAGGAATCATCATCTGCGACCGTTATAGCACATGCGGCGGTGGGAAGTGCCTGCGTGCGATGAGAGAACGAAGCGGTGCCTTCGCCCGTTATCCAAGGTCTGAACCGCTTGAACTTGTGGGTTACTCCACCTGCGGAGGCTGCCCGGGAGGAAACATCGAATACGTGCCAGAGGAGATGATCAAGAACGGAGCGCAAGCGATACACCTGGCGACGGGGTTCGTCGTCGGTTACCCGCCCTGCCCGTATATCGACTACTTTGTCAAGTTCATCGAGGAACGCTATCACGTCCCCGTGATCGTGGGGACACACCCCATCCCACAGAAGTACTACCTCGTGCACAAGAACCTGAAATCATGGGAGGGGATGAAGGACCTAACGGATCTCCTGGCAACAGACGAGATCAGAAAAGACTACGACTGAAACGCAGTGCGATGAATAGTTCTAGGTCAAAAACCGCTTTTTGCACTCTCGGTTGAGTGCTGTGTGGAGGGAGCTATCGCCAAGAATCGCGTTCGACCATTGCGTCTTGTTGCTGCTTCTCTCCTCTTGTATTCTTCGCGTCTCTCCGTGAGACAGAAGCTTGCGCTCCTTTTCTTGCTTCGTGCTCTTCGTGTCCTTCGTGGTGAATTCTCTTAGGCATGGCCCGAGCACGCGAGTGCGAAGACTAATTACGCACTCAAGAACGGGGACATCTTCTATATCGACTTGAAGATCCGCGCCAGCGGATGCCCGGGGGCGTCGACGTGCAGATCGAGGAAGAAGCCGAACGGCGTCTGCGACGCTTCATAGCCCGACTTGATGAGCCGCTCCTGCGCGCTGTCAAGCAGCTGCTTGGTAAACTCCGCTGATCCTTTTTCTTCAGCCAGGTGAGCGAAGGAGTGCAGGATGATCCTCTTCGTCTCGTTCTTGCGCGCCGCCCACTTGAGGTGCTTGATCATGTGCGTCTCAACGGTGCTTGCGCGCTCTTCATCCTGTGGCTCTACGTGGATGAATCCTACAAGCGCATTTTGGACAGTCTGCTCCTCGTCCCGATCTTCCTCGGAATCAAGCGTTTTCAGCGTTGTCTTGTACGCAAAATGATCCGCGTAGATGATCAGCAATTTCATCGCCCACACCTCCTCAGTGATTTTGGCGCTATTCTCAACTTACACTTGGGATTAGCTGGGGCGTATTCCTGATGCAAGAATACATCACACAGGGCTTACGTTCCAAACATCTTAAGTAAGCAAACTTGTCACACATCATGTCGCAAGAGTGACCAATCAAAAATCGAGGGAAAGCCCGCAGGCTTCCCCTCGATGAAGCGAAAGCATGAATGTGATCTTGCCTAAATGAGATCCATCCCCGCAGAGATGGTTAGATCCTTCGACCAGTCAGTGGCTCCCACCCCTTTGCTAAACCCGACCTGGAGGGAGACAGCAGCACCGCCAACGTTGAACGCAACTGAAGCTGTCGCGGATTGACTCATATCGCTCGCCGCTCCGCGAGGCTGTACCCGTTGGAGTTGGTAGTTGACGATGAGGTCCACGTCCTCTTTCAGGGCGTAGTCACAGGTGGTATTCACCCTCAATGTATTCTCCGCAGTAATGTCGAATGGTCCGAAGAACCCGGCATGAACAGTGAGTTGGGTCCCCGGGAGAGGGGCAAGTGACGCATCGCCCGAGACCGTAACTAGAATGTCCCGAGCTCCGCCGTAGGGATCAATCAGCTCGTAGCCGATCCCCGCTTGCACTACCCAGCCGCAACTTGCGTTGTCACTGGTGGCGAGGATGTCATCTTCAACTGTAAGGAGGGCGCGCGCATCCAGCGTGACGCCAGCCTCACCCTCGATAATCGGCTCGATCGCGGCCACGAGATCCTTAATTGTCGCGTATTCTACCTTCTTTCCGATCTCTTCCGCGATTGCCATCAAGGCGTCGTTTGAAAGGGATGAAGGAATAGCCTTCAACGCCAACAGGTCATTCTGAATCTTGACCGCCTTGGCAAGCGGCGTAACGTCGGTGAATCTCCCGTACCCGCCGCCCACGCTCACATTCACCGCGGGCTTCGGCTGCCCGAAGGAGTAAGAGACGTCTGCTCCGCCGAAGCCAAAGATCGGTGCGTCGTCATTTAGGTAGTAACGGAACGTCCCACTACCTTGCCCGACTGCACCGGCCGGGGCTAAGCTCTCCACGTTGAGAGCTCCAATCCCCGCCAGGGAATACCCATAATCAGGAGAGTCGAACAGTTGGGAGTAGTCGAGTGCAATCCTCCCAGAATTGATCTCAATACCGGCCACAGCGGGATCGTCAAAGTAGCGGTAATTTGCAGAGAGCTTGAGATCAGTCAGGCTCGTCTGCGGCGAATGGTAGTCGCAGAGCGATAAAGGCGCCCCAAATGCAACCACCCCAATTAGTACTACCCCCAGAATAAGCGTTGCCCACTTCATCTACATCACCTTCCTTATCTTTCTATCACTAACCACGCTAATTATAACACTGCACCCATTTTGCAACAAGACGAAATACCAATTTGGTTATGCAGTTTTTCACCTGTAGAGGGCGCACAAGTATTCGCATAAGCCCTGTGTGTCCTGCCCACTTGAGAGATGCTCGATCGTGTGTATCTCCACAGTGCTTCTATCTTCATTCTGTGATTGCGCACTGGTAATACCACAAATAGAGGCCGTATCGCTCATTGCACTGTTTCTCGAAATCGAGCCTGTTCCTCGTGAGATGCACACGCCTACTGCGTAAGCACCTCAGCTTCGACCACGCGGGCGAAGATTTGAAGAACTTCATCCATCTGTTCGTCGGTGTGGGTTGCCATGTAGCTTGTGCGCAGGATTGATTCCCCAGGCGGAACCGCAGGCGGAACGGCAACGTTTGTGTACACTCCTGCGTCAAACAGGGCTCTCCAAGCCTTCATCGTCTTGATCTGATCCCCGATCAGAATCGAAATGATCGGGGTCTCGCTATTGCCGATGTTCAATCCAAGTTCGCGGTAGCCATGCCGCATTCGCTCAGCAATGACGTTAACGCGTTCGACGCGCTCCGGCTCTTGCTCGATCACATCGAGGGAGGCGAGGGCGGCAGCGACGTTCGGTGCGGGGAGGCTGGCGCTGAAGATGAGCGGACGCGCAAGGTGCTTGATCCAGTGGATCGTTGACGCTGCACCAGCGATGAATCCGCCGATCGAGGCGAACGACTTACTGAACGTCCCCATGATTAAGTCGACCTCATCGGTCAAGCCGTATTGCGCGGCTGTCCCATGGCCTCGTCCGGTAACCCCCATCCCATGGGCATCGTCGACCATCAGCCGCGCCCCGTACTTCTGACAGAGCGAGACGATCTCCGGCAGAGGCGCGATCTCTCCGCTCATGCTGAATACACCGTCAACCACGACAAGCTTTCCCGCCTTCTCCGGGGCACTGACTAGAACACGCTCCAGGTCATTCATGTCATTGTGGCGGAAGCGCAGAAGCTTACCGAGAGCCAGTCGCGATCCATCCACGAGACTGGCGTGATTCTCCTTGTCGCCGATGATCACATCCCCCCGCCCGACGAGCGCGGAGAGCGTACCGAGGTTCGTCTGGTAGCCGGTGCTGAACACGAGCGCATCTTCCATTCCGACAAACCTTGCCAGCCGGCCTTCAAGCTCTTCGTGCAGGGCAAGGGTCCCGTTCAGAAAGCGTGACCCTGTGCAGCTTGGGCCGAAGCGCTGCAGCGCCTCGACCGCCGCCTGCCGAACTTTCGGATGCGACGTCAACCCTAAGTAGTTGTTCGAACCGATCATAATCAAGCGCTTCCCGTCGATCGTTGCCTCGGTCCCTTCACTCTGTTCGAGCGGAATGAAGAACGGGTATAGGCCCGTTGCCTGTGCTTCGTGAGGGCTCGCCGGATATCCCATCTCATGCGCTACAGCCGGGTCAGAGTAGAACCCCCGACACTTCTCAAATAGATCCACTATCTTCCTCTCCTCTTTAAACCTTATATTGTGCTTGCGTGATCTAAATTGTACTCAAATCACCCGATAGTACTTCATCAGTGCCCATTCAAAGACTCGGCTGGGCAGAAGTCCTTTGAGCACAGCCGCTCCGCGCTGCGAGATTCCGCCAACCGAGTAGCGCACCTTTGGACTGCGAGTACGAAGGATCCGTACGAGCAGGCGCGCGATCTGTTCGGGTGATGAACCTTCCTGTTCGTCCTTCTCCGCCACCTTGATCGTGCGCTCGAATCCTCCTTTGTACGCGGAATCCCCTTGCGAGGCAGTAACATAGCGCCGATTCTTGGTGAATCCCGTACGGAAATCTCCCGGCTCGATCATTATCACCCGAATCCCAAACTGGTGCACCTCCATGCGCAGGGCTTCGCTCATCCCTTCAACGGCGAACTTCGTCGCGCTGTACAGGCCCTGGTAGGGAAGGCCGATCCGCCCTCCGAGCGAGGAAGTGTTAACGATCGTTCCGCTGTGGGCCGCGCGCATCACTGGGAGGACCGCGCGACAGACGCGCAGCATCCCGAAGAAGTTCGTCTCGAAGAGCGCCTTTGCCTCCTCGATCGACGTATCCTCGATCGCCCCGGCGATCCCGAACCCGGCGTTGTTCACTACGACATCGATCCTCCCCTCCGCTCGCACGAGCTGCTCTATCGCTGCAGCAACCGACTCATCGCTATTCACGTCCATTGCCAGCATCTGAACGCCAGAAGCATCCGTCTCTTCACTCGGATGGCGGCTCGTACCGTAAACACGGTCCCCTTCGGCGGCGAGCCGCTGCGCGCAAGCCTTACCGATCCCTGATGAAGCTCCGGTGATCAACACTACCCTGTTCAATATGTCTCCACTTTCTCATTAGCAACTCCGACAAATCAGGCAGAAGCCCCTTGCAAGGTCTCTATTCCTCAGATGCCTTCTCCGAGGCTCGTCCCTGACCGTGCGTAAGTTGGTTGACCGATTCGAACGCCTTACTGATAGATGTCCCTTCAACGGCCTTCTCGGCGATGACGTTCAGCTGTTTGCGCGCGTCTCTTAGATCCTTGGATAATGATGCGATCTTCTCTTCCAGGGATGAATTTAGGTCGCTCAGGTGCGAGATCGTCTGCTCCAGCGCCTTCTTCTCCCACTCGTGCTGGACTTCAATCAGCGCTGCCTTATTGTCAGTCTCTTTCTTCAGCTCCGCGATCGCCTCCGCGCGAGCGTTCTGTGCCGCTATCTCCAACCGTTGCGGGAAGCCCTCGATCTCCGCTCTCATGCGCTCGAACTCTTCTTCCCTGCGTTCGATGGCTTCCTTGCGCGCGGCGATCTCCCTCTCCGCCTCTTCCCGCAGAGAGATCAGCTCGCGATCTAGCACTGCTCGCTGCTCGGCATACTCATCCTCTTCCAGCCGCCTAGTGCGATCCCTATTGTACTCATACTCTGCCTGTTCCCGCTCGCGCGCCACCTTCTTGTCTTCCTCCTCTCCCTTCCACTGGGCGCGGGTATTCTCAACTTCCCTTTCCAGTTCAGCCTTTCGCTCAGCGTATGAGCGTTCCAGCTCCTCCGTCCTCCGCGCATAGTCCTCTTCCAGGCTGGCGTTGCGAGAGGTGTACTCCTTCTCAAGTTGCTCCTTCTCATCCGCATAAGCACCAGCAAGTTTGGCCATCGTGTCGGCAGCGTACTCGATGTCATACAAATCCTTCAGCTTCCCTTCCTGAAGGCGGACGGCGCGCGTGAGTTGCTCAAGCTTCTCCGCCTGCTGCGTCAGCTTATCACCGAGGTCGTTGAGTGTCGTCCCGATCAGAGCCCGCAACCTGTTCGTCCCTTCAAGGGCTGAGTCCACCGTCGCTTGTAGACCCGCGTCGAGCGCCTCTGCATCCTTCCTCTTGTCAAGCTCCGAAAGCCGAGCCTCAGCTTCCTTCCTTGCCGCAACCTCTTGCTTGAACTCATCGAGAAGGCGATTGTACTCCTCGATGATCTCCTTCTTCTTCATCGCCTGGG
>CAYQFN010000046.1:0-11614 GCA_964416685.1 uncultured Thermotogae bacterium
CCAGCGATGATCAGTGCAACTCCGCTCCCGGATCGCCGGGAGGGTCGTTCCTTGAGGATGAGGATGCTCGCCACAAATCCGAATAGAACCACCAATCCTCGAATCGGGGAGATCAGGCTCACCGGTGCGCGACCAAGGGCGAGCAGCCACAGAAGCCAGCCGAGGAAGAGGTTAGTGAATGCTGTTAGCACGGCTATTCCCAGTCCCTTACGCGACCAGGAAATAGCATGCCCCCGACGCCGTGCGAGGAGATAGCCGCCCCACCCGGCTGCCGAGCCAAGGATGATCATCAACTGATACGTACTAGCGGCCATTCCGTGTGTCAGGCAGTACTTGCTCGGGGCAACCTCTGCTATCCCCCATATCGCTCCTGCCGCAAGAGCGATCCATGGCCCGAAGCGGCTGCCGGGAACGTCCGTCCTCGCACGGCGCGAGGAGAGGAAGTAGGCGCCGACGATCACCAATGCAGCAGCGATGAACGAGGCGAGGCGGGGAGCCTCTCCCAAAAAGAGAACGGCTGCCATCACCCCCCAGAAGGGCGCAGTGTTTGCCAGTGGGACCACCTCGTGGGCGGGGCTGGAGCGAAGGGCGGTCATGTAGAGGAGCGTACCCACGAACGAATCCAAGGCCCCACCGAGGATCGCCACCACAAGCAAAGAAATGGACGGAAGAGGAAACCCGGTGGTCAGCAGCCCGAACGGAATTACAAACAGGAGCGCTGACGCAGAACGGATAAAACCGAACAGGGCAAGGGACGTGTCCTCAAGCCCACGCTTGGCGATAACCTGTCCGCCTCCCCAGAGGGCGGCGCTAGACACGGCAAACAGGATCGCAACGTTAATAGCACCCTCCTTCGGTCACAAGCTGCAATCGACCAGCACGCGGGAAGGATACATCAGTGCGGCCATGACAGCCAGACATACGCAGCGCGACAATCGGTTAACATCTGAGAAACAATGGCCGACAAAGGAGATGAACATTGCCCCGAGTACACACAGCGTTGATCGCGGCAGAATTAGAGGTAACGGAAGCGCAGGTTCAGGCCGTCTCTTCACTCTTCTCCGAGGGATCGACGGTTCCGTTCATCGCTCGCTATCGCAAAGAGCGGACCGGATCGCTCGACGAGGTGATGATCACGTCCATCCGCGATCGCCTGGCGCAGCTCGCCGAGCTGGACAAGAGGCGGGAGGCAATCCTCGGCTCGCTGTTGGAGCGGGAGATCCTGACCGACGAGCTGCGCATCGCTGTGGAGGAAGCGGCGACCCTCCCGGCACTGGAGGACATCTACCTCCCCTACCGGCCGAAGCGACGCACGCGGGCGACGATCGCCCGCGAGAAGGGGCTGGAGCGATTGGCCGAGATCATCTTCTCCCAAGATCGCAAAACGGACCCGAGGCGAGAGGCGCGCGCTTTTATCGATATCGAGAAGGGAGTGGAGACGGTGGATGACGCCCTGGCCGGAGCGCGCGACATCATCGCCGAGTGGATAAGTGAGGACGCCGCAGTCAGGCAGGAGCTGCGTAGCCTCTTCCTCAAGAGGGGGGTCATCCGCTCCAGGCTCGTCAAGGGGAAGGAGGTGGAGGCAGGGAAGTACCGCGACTACTTCGATGCCAATGAGAAAGTGGCCAAGGTACCAAGCCATCGCATCCTCGCCCTGCTGCGGGGCGAACGGGAAGGGGTATTAAAGATCACCATCCGGCCTCCGGAGGAGGACGCGCTCGCGCGCCTACATCGACGGACGATCAAGCCGCACCGCCCCATCACAAGCCAAATGACCGAAGCGATCGATGACGCCTACAAGCGCCTCCTCGCGCCATCGCTGGAGACTGAGATCCGCCGCCACATCAAGGAGAAAGCGGACGGAGAGGCGATCAACGTCTTCGCGCGTAACCTGCGCCAGCTTCTGATGGCCGCCCCGCTGGGGCAAAGGGCGGTCCTGGCGATCGACCCGGGGTTCCGCACCGGGTGCAAGGTTGTCTGCCTCGATCGCCAGGGAAAGCTCTTGCACCATACAGTGATCTATCCCACGCAATCTCAGGCACGCGTCGAAGAGGCACAGAGAACGATGATCGAGCTCGTGCACAGGTTCTCCATCGAGGCGATCGCGATCGGGAACGGGACTGCCGGTAGGGAGACGGAGGCGTTCGTGCGCGGGCTAGAGCTCAACCGGTCGATCCCGATCGTGATGGTGAACGAGAGCGGAGCGTCGATCTACTCCGCATCATTGCTCGCACGAGAGGAGTTTCCCGATCACGACATCACCGTACGTGGGGCGGTCTCCATCGGCAGAAGGCTGATGGACCCGCTCGCCGAGCTCGTCAAGATTGACCCAAAATCGCTCGGTGTGGGGCAGTATCAGCACGACGTCGACCAAGCAAGGCTGAAGCAGGCGCTGACGGACGTCGTTGAGAGCTGCGTCAACAGCGTGGGGGTAGAGGTGAACACCGCCAGCGCCCCTCTGCTGGCGATGGTGTCCGGGATCAACGCCACGCTAGCGAGGAACATCGTCACCTATCGGGACGAGAACGGACCCTTCCACAGCCGCAAGGAACTGCTCAAGGTACCCCGCCTCGGCCCGAAGGCGTTCGAGCAGGCGGCCGGTTTCCTACGCATCGCGGAGGCTGAAAACCCGCTCGATGCCAGCGCTGTCCACCCAGAGAGCTACGGTGTCGTTTCCCGCATGGCCGAGGACCTAAACAGCACAATCGTCGAGCTGATGGAGAGTGAACAGTTGCAGCAGCAGGTTGACTTGAATCGCTATGTAACTGATGCAATCGGCCTTCCCACCCTGCGCGACATCATGTCTGAGCTGGCCAAGCCCGGCCGCGACCCGCGCCAACGCTTCGAGCCGTTTGCCTTCGCAAAGGACGTGCACTCCTTGGACGATCTATCACCTGGCATGAAGCTCCCAGGGATTGTGACCAACGTGACCAGATTCGGGGCGTTTATCGACATCGGGGTACACCAAGACGGCCTCGTCCACATCAGTCAGCTAGCCGATAGATTCATATCCGATCCATCTGAAGTGGTGACGGTGCAGCAGCGCATCACGGTAACGGTACTCGACGTGGACAGAGCGCGCGGTCGCATCTCTCTATCGATGAAGAAAGATCCTATACACAAAACGGGCAACCATGACTGGATCATCGAGCCCTAGCCAAGAATTAAGATCCGAGACCGGAGGTCAAGAATACGGCCGAGTAGAGAGGAGGCGCCCCTGGTGATGGATCTTCTTGGCCTTCACCCCAGCTCTCGATCTACTAGATCCTCCACCAAGCCGTCCTCCGGCTGGTAGGGGATGGTGATCTGGCCAACGGCCGCGTGCGTCTCGTTCCATTCGGTAGCAGTAGAGACTGCATTTGTATTGCGTCCCCAGGCGCGACGGGCGACTCCCCCCATCACGTCCCATGTCAAGGCGTTTTCGATGATCTCATCGACGCGCTCGCTTCCGTCGAGGACGAGGCCGAACCCAGCGTGGATCGATTTGCCGATTCCAACTCCGCCGCCATTGCTCATCACAACGAGGCTCATCCCACGAGCAGCATTGCCGGCGAAGTTGTGCGCGCTCATGTCGGCCATGATCCTCGATCCATCGGAGATGTCCGCCGTCTCGCGGAACGGCGAATCAGCGGACCCCGTGTCGTGATGATCGCGGCCGATCAAAACAGGTCCGATCACACCTTCGCGCACCAGCTCGTTGAAGCGGTGAGCGATCTTCACCCTCAATTCAGCGTCCGCGTAGAGGATGCGCGCCTGCGATCCGACAACGAGCTTGTTACGATCAGCGTTTTTGATCCATTCGTAGTTGTCCCTGTCCTGCGCCCGCCGCGTTGGATCGATGCACTCCATCGCCGCGCGATCGGTCGCCAGCAGGTCATCGTGCTCCCCTGACAGGCAGACCCAACGAAATGGGCCATAGCCGTAGTCGAAGTTGAGCGGGCCCATGATGTCCTCCACGTAGGAGGGAAAGATGAATCCGTCGCTCGTGTCGCGGCCATTGCTAGCGATCTCCGTCACGCCAGCATCGAACACCGCTTTCATGAAGGAGTTCCCGTAGTCCCAGAAGTGCGTGCCCCGCTTCGTCATCTCCTTGATCAGCTCAAACTGACGGCGAAGCGATGCGTCGACCCGGCGCACGAGCTCCTCGCGATCGTCCTCTAGAAGCTTTCGCCCTTCCTCGAAGGATGTGCCTTGCGGGGTGTAGCCGCCGTCGTACACGGCATGGCACGAGGTCTGATCGGAGGCCAGGTCGATCGAGACGTTGTTCTCCACGATGTACTCCCACAGATCGACGATGTTCCCGTGATAGCCGATCGACACCGCCTCGCCGCGCTGCGCGCTCTCCTTCATCCACGCAATAACTTGAGAGAGGTCATCCGACCACTTGGAGAGCCAGCCCTGTTCCTTGCGCTGCACGATGCGCGACAGATCAACCTCGGCGATGATCCCCACTCCACCAGCGATTTCCACCGCCTTGGCCTGTGCGCCACTCATCCCGCCCAGGCCTGAGGTGACGAACGTCACACCGTGCAAGTCATCGCTCGGCGCAATACTGAGGAAGAGCCGCCCTGCGTTGAGCAGAGTGATCGTCGTTCCGTGTACGATCCCCTGCGGACCGATGTACATCCACCCTCCCGCGGTCATCTGCCCATAATTGGCGACCCCCATCGCCGCTGCCTTGCGGAAGTTCTCGTCGTTATCGAACATCCCGACCATCAGCGTGTTCGTGTTGATCACGCGCGGTTGATCGGGTTTCGATGGGAACAGCCCCAGTGGATGCCCCGACTGAATGACCAGGGTCTGATGATCGGTCATCTCTTCAAGGTACTTCTTCACCAGGCGGTACTGCATCCAATTCTGAAAGACCTGCCCTCCCTCGCCATACGTGACAAGCTCGTAGGGGTAGAGGGCAACGGCAAAGTCGAGGTTGTTGTCGATCATCACCTGCAGCGCGCGGCCGGCCAATGTCTTACCTTCATATTCATCGACCGGCTTGGCGTAGATCCGCCCCTGCGGTCGATAGCGATACCCATAGATGCGCCCGCGTGTCTTAAGCTCGCTTAGAAACTCCGGTGCGAGCGTCTGATGCAGCTCGTTCGGGATGTAACGCAGAGCGTTCTTGACCGCCGTTACGGTCTCTGTGCGCGACAGATTGTACCCCCGGTCGGGCGCACGCCGAAACGATGGATCAAACTGTGGCTTTGGTGGTAGCTCTGAGGATAGACGGACGTTCATTGCCGAAGGAGCGTTGTTCGTATCGTGTGTGTGCATTAGTTCTTCACCCAACGGCAGTATAGAGCG
The DNA here is from genome assembly GCA_964416685.1 of uncultured Thermotogae bacterium. Lineage (GTDB taxonomy): Bacteria > Bipolaricaulota > Bipolaricaulia > UBA7950 > UBA9294 > M55B144. The sequence continues at coordinate 5,302 of CAYQFN010000046.1, forward strand.
GAGCCAATTCTCAATCAAGGCAATTATGGACCCGCCTCTTACAACTCGAAGGATGCCGAGTAGAGCGGGAAGAAGAGGGGTACGGCCCGCTTCTTGAGCATGCAGCGTAGCTTGTTCTTGACATCCCCCATATAGAGGAGTATCATGCCCGCATCTTGAGAGAGCGTTCTCGCATTGTGATAATCGCGGAGGAAGAGCTATCACTACCCTGGAGAAGATTGTCAAGATTCTAAAACTGTTCTCTGATGATGCCGGCACCTTGTCTGTGTCTGATATCGCTCACGGCGTGCAGCTTCCTATCAGTACAACCTACCGCTATGTATCCGCCTTGAGACAGGTTGGTCTTGTGGAAGAAGCGGATACAGCCGGCATGTACCACCTCGGCACGATGATCCTGGATCTGGCGCGTAACGTCCCGCGAAAGCGCCTACAAGACCTCGCTCTTCCGTTTATGCAACAGCTCTCCAGTGAAACAGGCGAAACGATAGTCCTCTCCACTCTACACCAGCAACAGGGTGTCTGCGTGGAGCGGGTTGAGGGGCATCATACACTGCGTGTCTCGCACGAACGCGGAGCGATCTTCCCACTGCATGCGGGGGCGTCGGGCAAGATCCTCCTGGCCTTCCTCGATCGGCAGACGCAGGAGAAAATCATTCAAGACGTCGGACTTCCCCGCTTTTCAGAGACGACGATCACCGACCGGCAAGAGTTGTTCTCGGAGCTCGCGCAGATTCGCAGGCAGGGATACGCATTGAGCGATGGAGAAGTTATCCGTGGGACATTCGGCATAGGCGCACCGATCATGTCTCGCATGGGAAAGGCGGTCGCAGCTCTAAGCTTATCAGCACCGACCCATCGTTTGCAGGAAGAGGAACGACAACACATGATCGACCTTGTTGTCACAGCAGCGAGGAAAATTGCCAGGGGACTCCAATCCCAAGAACTGTAGAAACCAAACCATCTCCCAGTAAGGAGGAGACATGAGCGACGATTCGCGAGGGGAAGTAAAGAGCGGTGAGAGGATCACCATTACCGACGGACGGCTAGATGTCCCTGATCATCCGATCATCCCGTACATCATTGGAGACGGAATAGGGAGAGATGTCAGCCCAGTGATGCTAAAGGTAGTCGATGCTGCAGTGGACAAAGCATATCAGGGCAAGAAGAAGATCGAGTGGCTGAAAGTGTGGGCCGGCGACGAGGCGATCGCCAAGAATCATCCAGAGCTTAGCGAAGAGCAAATCACGGCCATCCCTCCCGATGAGCGGCAGAAGCTCTATCTGCCAGAGGAGACTATCCAAGCGATTCGTGATCACCTTGTTGCTATCAAGGGACCATTGACAACGCCGGTTGGTGGAGGGATACGCAGCTTGAACGTCACTATGCGTAAAGTGCTTGATCTGTACGCGTGCGTTCGCCCCGTGCGGCACATCGGCACACCGGCGCCGGTGAAACGCCCGCAGGATCTGGACATCGTCTTCTTCCGAGAGAACACCGAGGACGTCTACGCCGGCATCGAGTGGCAAGCCGGGACTCCAGAGGCGGAGAAGGTCATCTCTTGGCTCCAGGATGAGATGGGTGTATCGCTCCGCTTCCCTCACATGTGCGGTATAGGAGTGAAGCCGATCAGCGAGGAGGGGTCGAAACGCCTCATTCGCGCCGCGATCAACTATGCGATCAAGAACGGGCGCAATCGCGTTACTCTGGTACACAAGGGGAACATCATGAAGTTCACCGAGGGCGCGTTCCGCGATTGGGGATACGAAGTAGGAAAGGAATTCCCGCAGGTCATTCTTGAGGATGAACTGAAGAAGAGGTACGCTGGCAAGATCCCGGAGGGGAATGTTCTCCTGAACGACCGCATCGCTGATCAGTTCTTCCAACAGATGCTCCTGCGCCCCACCGAGTACTCAGTGGTGGCGACGATGAACCTTAACGGAGACTACATGTCCGACGCCGCTGCCGCACAGGTCGGTGGGCTGGGGGTCGCTCCGGGGGCGAACATAAACTACATGACCGGGGTCAGCCTGTTCGAGGCGACGCACGGCACGGCTCCGAAGCACGCAGGGAAGAACGAAGTGAATCCGGGGAGCATCATCATGTCCGCGGTGGAGATGCTGCGTTACATGGGATGGACCGAGGCGGCTGACCTGATTATGAAGGGGATCAAAGGGGCGATCAAGTCCCAGCATGTGACCTACGATCTGGAGCGACAGATGGAGGGAGCAACCCTCGTCTCCTGCTCCGGATTCGGCGATGAGATCATCAACAACATGTAGGTGAGATAATGGCAAAGAAAGGAATACGCGAATACGACGCAAAGAGGCTGATTCACAAGGCTCTTCCCGAGTACTCAAACGGCCGCTTCCACACTGACGATCGCCTCATCCTCGTTACGCCCCAGACGGATCTTGACAAGCTCCCGCAAGAGAACCCATGGCTTAACGAGACAAAGCTCGTCGTAAAGCCTGATCAGTTGTTCGGAAAGCGCGGGAAGAACAACCTCCTCCTCGTCAACGCCACTCTTTCCGAGGCGCGAGCGTGGATCGAGGAGCGGATGAATAAAGAAGTCACCATCATTCAGACGACCGGTGAGACGACGGGAATTTTGACCCACTTCTTGATCGAGCCGTTTGTCCCGCATGAGGAGGAGTACTACCTGGCATTCACGTCCAAAGCCGATGCCGATGTCATCCACTTCTCCTTACGCGGCGGGGTGGACATCGAAGAGGTATGGGACTCGGTGGTGACGATCGAGGTCCCCATTCTCGCGGATCCGCAAGACGTGGACATCGCTCCTCATCTCCCTGAGATGAAGGAGAAGGAGGCAGTAGCCGCGTTCATCAAGGCGATGTACTTGGTGTATTGCGATTACCACTTTGCGTACTTAGAGTTCAACCCCATTGCATTCCACGAAGGGACGCTCGTTCCGCTGGACACGGTGGCCAAGCTGGACGACACCGCTGCCTTCCAGTGTGCGGACAAGTGGGGAAAGATAGAGTTCCCGAAGGCCTTCGGTAGCATCTCCACCCCGGAGGAGGCGTACATCGCCGGGCTCGATGAGAAGACGGGCGCATCGCTCAAGCTGACGCTGCTCAACCCCGAAGGGAGGGTGTGGAACCTCGTCGCCGGCGGAGGGGCGAGCGTGATCTACGCCGACACCGTGGTCGACCTCGGGTACGGCAAGGAGCTGGCCAACTACGGGGAGTACAGCGGAAACCCGACGACCGAGCTCACTTACGAGTACACCAAGACGATCCTCGACCTGATGACCCGTAGGCCCGATCCACAGGGGCGACCGAAGTACCTGTTGATCGGCGGAGGGATCGCCAACTTCACCGATGTGGCCAAGACGTTCACCGGGATCATCAAGGCCCTTGAGGACTACAAGGAGAAACTGCGCGAGAACAACGTAAGGATTTACGTCCGGCGTGGTGGCCCCAACTACAAGGAAGGCCTGGAGAACATGCGCCGCCTGGGAGAGCGGATCGGTATTCCGCTCCAAGTATTCGGGCCGGAGACGCACATGACCCGCATCGTCTCGCTGGCGCTTGAGGAGGAGAAGTGATGAAAGACTACGAACTGTTCAGTCGTGAGACCAAGGCATTCATCTACGGCTCGCAGACGGCGGCCGTGCAGCGCATGCTCGACTTCGACTACATGTGTCGCAAAGACGAACCGAGTGTAGTCGCCATGATCACCCCCGAGCGGGGTGGGTTCGAGAAGTTCTTCTGGGGGACGAAGGAGATCCGCATCCCACGGCTCACGAGCATCGCACATGCGAGCGAAGAGTTTCCAGGGGCTGATGTGATGGTCAACTTCGCCTCCCAGCGCTCATCCTACGAAGTAACGGTAGAGGCGTTGAACACGGACACGATCCGCACGATCGCCGTCATCGCCGAGGGTATCCCCGAGCGACTGGAGCGCAAACTTGGCGCGCTTTCAAAGAAACTCGGCAAGTGGATCATCGGCCCGGCCACGGTCGGGGGGATCAAGGCCGGTGCGTTCAAGATCGGGAACGCCGCCGGGACGATGGAGAACATCAGGATGGCGAAGCTCTACCGCCCCGGATCGGTCGGTTTCGTCTCCGTCTCCGGCGGCCTCTCCAACGAGGCATACAACATCATTGCCCGCAACACCGACGGTCTGAACGAGGGGATCGCCATCGGTGGCGACGCCTTCCCCGGCTCGACCCTCCTCGATCACCTCCTGCGCTACGAGGCCAATCCTGACATCAAGTTGCTGGTCTGCCTGGGTGAGCTCGGAGGGACAGCGGAACTCGAGATCGCCGACGCAGTCAAGAGCGGAAAGCTCACGAAACCGCTCGTGATGTGGGTGACAGGTACCTGTGCCAAGGTCCTCCCCGGACAGGTTCAGTTCGGACATGCTGGCGCAAAGGCCAATGCGGCAAACGAGACCGCCGACGCTAAGAACCAAGCGCTGCGCGAAGCAGGTGTCATCGTCCCGGACTCCTTCGACGATTATCACCTGAAGATCAAGCAAACCTACGAGAAGCTCGTCGCGGACGGAGTGATCACCCCTGCGGAGGACTTCGAGCCACCGTCGATTCCGATCGATTACAAGCAGGCGGTCGCCGAGAAGCTGGTGCGACGGCCGACCCACTTCATCTCCACCATCTGCGATGAGTCGGGCGAGGTGCATAACTACTGCGGCGTTCCGATCGACGAGGTGATCGATAAGAAGTACGGAATCGGCGGCGTGATTGGGCTGCTCTGGTTCAAGAAGGAGATCCCGGTATACGCTCGCGAGTTCATAGAGATCGTCCTGCAGATCATCGCCGACCACGGCCCTGCCGTCTCTGGTGCGCACAACACGATCGTCGCCGCGCGAGCAGGGAAAGATCTCATCTCGTCATTAGTGAGCGGACTCCTCACCATCGGTCCCCGCTTCGGCGGTGCGGTCAACGGTGCGGCCGAGCACTTCCTCTACGGCCTACGCAACAACCTTCCCCCGCGGGAGTTCGTCAACGCGATGAAACAGAAGAACGTGCGGATTCAGGGGATCGGGCACAAGCTGCACACAGTGGAGAACCCGGACAAGCGCGTGGAGATCCTGAAAGACTTCGCCAAGACACACTTCAAGAGGACCGATCTCCTCGACTACGCCCTCTCCGTGGAGGCCGTGACAACACAGAAGAAGAGCAACCTCATCCTGAACGTCGATGGATGCATTGGAGTACTGCTCGTCGACCTGCTGCACGAGCTTAACTTCAGCGATAAAGAGATCGACGAGATGATCGACGCAGGTCTGTTCAACGCCCTGTTCGTCCTCGGACGGTCGATCGGCCTGATGGGCCACTACTTCGACCAGAAGCGGCTCAAGCAACCGCTCTACCGCCATCCCTTGGACGACATCCTCTACGATGTTCCCGCTAGACCGGAGAAGGTAGGATAACAAGACAAAGCTTGCTCTCAAGAACGATGCGGCCGGGCCCATGTGGTTCGGCCGCATGTTCTTGTAACCACTTTTTCGAGGCAGAATTGGCACTTCAGCCGATATTCCAAAAGAGATCACCAACACATGATCGTCACAGGTCTGTTCAAAGCTTCGTTTGTTCTTGGGCTTTTTTTTCGTTGTTGCGTGGATGACTTGAGTTCATATGGAATTTGGATACTCTGTAGCCAAGTATGGCTATAGCTAGAAATGGCTACGGAGGGAACAATGAAAGAATCACCGTTCAAAGTTGAGGTCTCGTTGAGTCGCCCTATTTTGTCGGACGAGAAGAAGAGTTGGCTAAGCTCTGTGATGATGCCAGGAACCTCACATAAAACAATCTGATCCTTGCGCCCCGCCGCTACAGGAAGTCTTCCCTACTACACAATCTGAAGCTCAATCTGCAACAAGAATCAGGCCTGCTCATTCCATATGTCAACTGCAGGGAGATCGCAAGCTACGCCGATTTCTATCGCGCCACAGTTATGGCTCTTCTTTCCGAGTACGAACGAAAGACGCGGATCGCCGGCCTTTTGCAGACATTCCGTGTCGTATTCAAAGCAAAGTTTCTCATGGCAATCAAGCAGATTGAGGAGGTTGGAGGAAGTCTGGATGAAGTAGGCCGGGTGTATCTTCGCTTTCGTGAGCAAGCAGTAGATGAACGGGAACTTGTACAAGCAGCATTCAGATTCTTCCGCTCGTTCGCGCAAGAGAAAGATGTTCGGATTCTCTTCCTGCTCGATGAATTCCAGGAGGCAGCGGAATTTAACGGGTATCTATTCAATCTCTTCAAGAAAGAGCTAGATGAATCTCCTACCATTCGCTATTTCTTCTCCGGCTCCTCGATGAAGATGCTATC
>CAYQFN010000047.1:0-11610 GCA_964416685.1 uncultured Thermotogae bacterium
TTTTCTACGAATCGATAGTCGAACTCACGTTCCCCACCCGGACCATATAACCGTTTTATATGGTCGCAGATCGACCGCGGTCCACCGATATACGCTCGCCATCCGCCGCGCTGCCAGAGGAGGAATTTGAAGATCCGTTCGGCGTATTGCAGGTTCGCCATCGACCGCGGATGATCTTCCGGGTAAACGGATGTCTCGTAACGCGATATTGATTCGTCCTCTCGTTCAATTGCGAGCACTAACGGGACACCGACCCCTGAATCTCCAACGCCTTTCTGGAACGCGCGCTCGGCCAGCACTGCCGGGGAGAACCCTTCATCGAGCGGGGGAACGAGCTTCGGTCTAACTAGATTCAATTTGTCTGTCATCTGGAACGCTTATTCACCTCCTGACAGCGATCGCCTCGATCTCCAGCGGTGCCCCCTTTGGAAGCTCCTTCACCGCGACCGCGGCGCGAGCCGGGAACGGCTCGGCGAAGAACTCCTTGTACACCTCGTTCATCGCCCCGAAATCGCCCATGTCTTCGAGGAAGACGGTAACCTTGACTACGTCGGCCAGCGATGCGCCCGCTGCCTTCAGGACAGCACTGATGTTCTCCAAGGATTGCTTGGTTGCCGCCGAGATATCGTCTGTGATCAGGTCACCGCCCGGCGTCGCCGGGAGCTGGCCGGACACGAAGATAAGATCGTTCGCCCGTATCCCTTGTGAATATGGTCCCACTGCTGCGGGCGCGTCGTGAGTCTGGATGGCTTCTTTCACAGTTAGATCACCCCCAGTTCCTTCCCGACCTTGGCGAACTTCTCCAGGGCGAAGTCGAGGTCGTCCTTGGAATGCGCCGCGGACAGCATCACTCTGATCCGTGCCTTTCCCTTCGGTACGGTGGGGAAGGCGATCGCAGTAGCAAACACGTCCTCATCGAAGAGCCGCTTGGAGAAGTCCCACGCTGTCTTCGCCTCACCGAGCATGACCGGCGTGATCGGCGTCTCGCTGTGGCCGGTGTCGAACCCGAGGCGCTGCATCTCAGCTTTGAAGTAGCTGGCGTTCTCCCACAGTTTCTTCACGGGAGCATCCGTCTCTTGCAGTATATCCACCGCTGCGATGCACGCCGCGACATCCGGCGGCGTGGCGGCGGAGGAGAAGAGGAACGGCCGCGCTCGCTGGCGCAGGTAGTCAACAATTTCGCTGCTCCCTGCCACATATCCTCCCATAACGCCGAATGCCTTGGACATCGTCCCTGCCTCGATATCGACCCGCCCGTGAAGATTGAAGTGATCAACGATCCCTCGCCCGTGGCTCCCCAGGACCCCTTCGCCGTGCGCGTCATCGACCATCACCATCGCTCCGTACTCCTCGGCTGCCTCTACAATCCCGGGCAGGGGAGCGAGGTCGCCGTCCATGGAGAAGACCCCGTCGGTAACGATCAGCTTCTTCTCGATCCCTTCATTTTCCTTCAGCAGAGCGCGGAGTGCGTCTACGTCGCGATGGGGGAAGATGACACGCTTTGCCTTGGTCAAGCGGCAGCCGTCGATGATCGAGGCGTGGTTCAATTCGTCGGTGAAGATGACGTCCTCTTTACCCATGAGGAGGGGGATCGTCGCCAGGTTGGTGTTTAGACCGGACTGGACGGAGAGCGCTGCCTCGGTTCCCTTGAACGCGGCCAGCTTCTCCTCTAACTCTATATGCAGGCTCATCGTCCCAGCGATGGAGCGGACCGCCCCTGGGCCAACACCATACTGATCAATCGCGTCCTTCGCCGCGGCACAGAGTCGCTTGTCATCAGCGAAGCCCAGATAATTGTTCGAGCACATATTGAGAACCCGCTTGCCCTCGACGATTACCCACGCGCCGACGGAACTCTCAATCGTGCGAATCGTGTTGTACAGCCCCTGTTTGCGTAGATCTTCAAGCGCTTGTTCGATGAACCGGTACTTGCCCATTGTTGTTCCCTCCTGCTGCGGATTGATAGGTAAATACTAAGCCAAGGAACGGGAAAATTCGAATGCGGAGTGCGGAACGCGGAACCTAGAACCTAGAACGTAGAACCTAGAACGCGGAGTGCGGAACGTAGAACGCAACTAGCGTCCGAGACTGTTGGGGTCTTCGCATCTTTTCAAGCTGATAGCTGATGGCTGATAGCTGATAGCTAGAATTTCATGCCCGACTGAGCAACTGTTCTGCCGCATCGAGCATGTAGCGCGTATCATTAAACGTAAGCCTCTCCCTTGCCTCAGCGTAGGGAAGCCACTCGGACTTTGTGTGCTCATCTGAAATGACGGGCTGGCTGTATCTTACGCAACCGAGGAAGTAGACATTCTCCTTGAACACAGGGCGCCTCCCACGGTAGAAGTGGTATCTGCTCACTTTGCGGAAATCAGGAATCAACTGGACCTCGGTGATTCCAGTCTCCTCCCGCATTTCGCGCATCGCTGCTTCAATCTCACTTTCACCGGCCTCGATGTGCCCTTTTGGGAAGCCCCAGTGCTCACCATAGCGATGACGGAGGAGGAGGTACTTCCTCACTCCCCTGTCCATCGAATACAGGATAAACCCGGAAGAACGCTCGCCCGGCTCCTCATCCAAACCCTGTTTAGCAGGGTCATCTTCAGCTGATTTCGAGTTCTCGATCATTCTTGTCGAATATGCGCGGATTGAGGCCAAGACTGCGCAGCTCACGCACGAGGACACGGAATGATTCCGGAAGCCCGGGCTTCGGGAACTCCTCATCCTTGAGGATCGCCTTGTACAACTGAATGCGCCCGCGTGTGTCATCGGACTTGACGGTGAGCATCTCTTGCAGCAGTGCAGAGGCACCGTAGGCTTCGAGCGCCCACACTTCCATCTCTCCTAACCGCTGCCCACCGAACTGCGCTTTCCCACCAAGTGGTTGCTGCGTAATCAAGGCGTACGGTCCGGTCGAACGAGCGTGGATCTTCTCGTCTGCGATATGCTCCAGTTTGAGAATATACATGACGCCGACGGTAATCGGTCGATCGATCGGGCGGCCCGTGCGGCCGTCGCGGACGACGATCTTGCCGTCGTAGTTGTCTCCTTCACCTAACCCATGCTTCTCGCGCACGTCGTGCAGCTCATCCAGTATCTCGTCTTCCTGCGCACCATCGAAGACGGGGGTTGCCACATACTCGCCCTTCAGTTGCGCTAGCCACCCGAGGTTCGCCTCCAGAACCTGCCCCAGGTTCATGCGCGACGGCACTCCCATCGGGTTGAGAACGACATCCAGAGGCGTTCCATCGGGGAGGAACGGCATGTCCTCCACCGGGCGAATAGTTGAGATGACACCCTTGTTCCCATGACGGCCGGCGAGCTTGTCTCCCACGGAGATCTTCTTCCGCTGGGCAACAAAGACCTTCACCAGCTCGTTCACGCCGGCATCGAGTTCATCTCCCTGATCGCGCGAGAAGCGCTTCACTCGGATCACCTTTGCCGTGCCGGAAACAGGGACCATATGCAACGAAGTATTCTTCACGTTCCGCGCGCGCTCGCCGAATATCGAACGGAATATCTTCTCCTCCGGCGTGGGCTCGGACTCACCCTTGGGCGTGATCTTGCCGACGAGGATATCGCCGGTGCGCACGACTGTCCCTACACGAACGATCCCGTTTTCATCAAGGTTCTTCAGGTCCTCCTTGGAGATATTCGGGATGTCAGCAGTGATTTCCTCCGGGCCGAGTTTTGTCTCCTCAGCCTTCACCTCGAACTCCTCGATGTGCAGGGAATCAAGCAGGTCTTCTCGTACGATGCGTTCGCTGATGACTATCGCGTCCTCGTAGTTGTATCCCTCAAGCGGCAGTATCCCCACAAGGAGGTTTCGCCCCAGGGCAAGCTCGCCATGATCGCTGGACGGACCGTCAGCCAGAAGGTCACCCTTCTTCACCTTGTCTCCCTCATTGACCACGGGACGGTGGTAGAGGACGGTATCCTGATTCGAGCGCTCGAAGTTCATCAGCGTATACTCGTGCTTCTTACGTCCTTTCTGGACGACGATATGACGCGCGTCGACTTCCTTGACCGTGCCATCCTCATCGGCCAGTAGGAGCATCCCCGAGTTCATCGCTGCCTGTCTCTCAAGGCCGGTTCCCACGTACGGCGCCTCCGGACGCAAGAGCGGCACTGACTGGCGCTGCATGTTCGCGCCCATCAGCGCGCGGTTGGAGTCATCATGCTCAAGGAACGGAATCAACGCCGCGGACACACCCACGAGCGCTTTCGGCGATATCCCAACAAAATCCACCTCTTCCGGAGAGGCGAGGTACATGTCCTCGTGTCCGGTGCGCACCTCAACCCTCTCCCCAAGAAGACGACCGTCCTTGCCAATGAGGGTCGTTGCCGGGGCGATCTTGTATTGCTCCTCCTCATCGGCCATCAGATAGGCGATCTCATTGGTGGCCTTTCCCTTCACCACTTTTCGATACGGGGCTACGAGAAAACCGTGTTCGTTCACCTTGGCGTAGCACGCCAGCGAGGTGATCAGGCCAATGTTCTGCCCTTCCGGTGTCTCAATCGGGCAGATGCGGGAGTAGTGTGAGGCATGTACGTCGCGTACTTCGATCTTTGCACGTCGCTTGGTAAGCCCTCCGCCCAGGGCGCTCATGCGCCGCTTGTGGGTGATCTCGGTGAGTGGATTCGTCTGCTCAAGGAACTGCGAGAAGCGACCCGTGTAGAAAAGCTGGTTGATCGCACCCTGCACCGTGCGCGTGGAGATGATTCGCCTAATCGTGTCCTTCTCGTCCAGCGCATACTTGGAGAGCTTATCGCGTGCAATACGCGCCATGCGGACAAGGCCCGTGCGCAACGCGTTCTCCGCCAGCTCTCCAGGAAGCTTCACCCGCTTGTTGGCTAGGTGGTCCTTTTCATCGATCAACACCGGATTTCCCGGAACCTGAAGGAGGTACCTGATCGTCCGCACGATATCCGCCACGTAGAGCGCCTTCTGCTGCAGCTCGATCCCCAACTTGCGGTTCACCTTGAATCGTCCGACGGTGGAGAGGTGATATGTCGCTGGATGGAAATACAGGTTCTCCAAATACTCGCCCATCTGAGCAAATGAGGCACGATCGGATGGCCGCAGGCGATGGTACACGGCCCGCAGCGCGTCCTCCTGAGTCTCTATCTGGTCATCCTCAAGTGTCTTTTGGATGTAAGGATTGACGAATTTGATCGAGTCCAATCCGGCGGCGGCCAATCTCTCGACGTGCTCTTCCTGCATCTGCTCGCCGCCAGCGAGAAGAAGCTCGTCTCCCACCTGAACCGGCACCGCAGCGCGCCTTCCAACATGCGGAATGAGGTTCTCCACAGTTACGGGTGAAACCTCAAAGCTATAGTAGGCACGAATGCGCTTCTCGTCGAACCCAAGCGCTTTCAGGAGTACGGTTGCCAGAACCTTCCCTTTGCGATCGATGTTGGCCTGCAGGTTGCCCCGCTTGGTATCGAGGATGATCTCCAGCCATGCCCCCAGCTCAGGGAGGATATGCCCCTTGTACTTATCACTATCCTCCTTTGTGAAATAGATCCCCGGAGAACGAGTGAGCTCGTTCACTAGCGCGTTCTCCGATCCGTTGATGATCAGCGTGCCTCTGCTTGTCATCATCGGAAAATCACCGATGTACAGCTCCGTCTCTTGAATAACGGTCCCTTCCTGGGAAAGTCGTGCGGTCACCCGCAGCGGTCTCGAGTACGTGAGGTCCTTATCCTTGCACTCCGCCTCCGTGTTCCTTGGTTCTCCTAGGTAAGGATCAATGAGTTCTAGGAGGAGCCCGTCTTTCCCGTGGCCTTCAATGGGAGAGATATCAGCAAAGGCGCTGGCAATTCCTTGGTCAACGAATCTACTAAATGAGTCCTTTATGTCTTGTAGTAGATCGGGTGGGGGGAGGATTTCATTTATTCGTCCGTAGGACCTCCGCTCTCGATACTTCATCATTATCCTCCAAAAGAACGTTCTGCCCTAAGGTGAGAGCCTTAAGGCAGATCGTAACAGGAAACTATAGTGCACCTTCAAATCTACTGCTGAAGTTCGACCTCGGCTCCCGCGTCCTCAAGCTTCTCCTTGAGGCTTGCTGCCTCGTCCGCACCGACGTTCTCTTTGATCGTAGCGGGGAGCTTGTCAACGAGCTCTTTGCACTCCTTAAGTCCCTTGCCGGTGATCTCTTTGATTACCTTGATGACCTGAATCTTCTTCTGGCCAGGGCTGGTAAGGACCACCTTGTACGACTCAACAGCGTCCTCTCCTCCATCACCCCCGCCGCCCGGGGCCACAGCCACGGCAGCCGGAGCAGCCATAGCGGCAGAGACGTTGAATCGCTCCTCAATCATCTCTACTAGATCGGCCAGGTCCTTCACGGTCATATTCTCGATCTCTTGAAGGATCTCTTCTTTACCCATTATTACTCCTCCTTATCCTGTTGTTCGCGTTGTTTCTTTACCTCGCCTAGCAGTATCGCCAGCTCCCTGATCTTTCCACTCAGCATCACCGCTAAGCCGCGCATCGGACTCTGCAAGAGCATCGCTAGCTTCGCCAGCAGTTCCTCCCGAGAGAGGAGCGCAGCATACCGCTTGACCTCATCTTCCTGTACAAGTGCACCCTCAAATAGCCCGCCCTTCAGTTGGTACTTCGGGGTGTATTCCTTGCGGCTTTCCTCGGATAGCTTGAATGTCAGCACGGGATCATCATAACCGATCGCAATCCCGATCGGGCCCGCAAACAGATCTGCGAATCCTTCGGCGAGGCCAGCATCGTTGGCGGCGATCCGTGCCAGCGTATCCTTCACTATGCGGTACTCCAGCCCCTGTTTGGTGAATCTCTCGCGCAGCGCCACCATTTCGTTGGCCGTGAGCCCACGGTAGTCAGCGAGGACCAACGATGCCGCCCTCTGGAACACCTCTTTGAGGCGAGCGACTTCCTCTATCTTTGCTTGCGTCGGCATCTATTGCTCCTAGTTCACTTGTTCCAATATCGCCGTCACTTCGCCGAGATCGAGAACAATCCCCGGCCCCATGGTCGAAGCGATAGTAACTTTCTTCATAAATCGCCCTTTGACACCCTCTTCCGGCTTATTCTCAACTATGCTGTGCATCATGCTGATCAGGTTCTCCTTCAGTGCACTAGAATCGAAGGAGGCCTTCCCAAATATCGCGTGGATGATTCCATAGCGATCACTACGGAATTCCACCAACCCTTTCTTCAGTTCAGCGATTACCCCCGCGATGTTCTTTGTCACAGTACCGGATTTCGGACTAGGCATCAATCCGCGCGGACCGAGGATCTTGCCTAGTTTTCCCACCACGGACATCATATCGGGAGTGGCGACGACCTTGTCAAATTCCAGCCAACCATCTCTGATCTTTGCTGCCAGATCGTCTCCGCCCACATAGTCAGCCCCAGCCGCCTCCGCTTCCGAGGCGTTCGCCCCTTTTGCGAACGCCAGAATACGGATCGTCTTGCCCGTTCCATGTGGCAGGGCACAAGTACCGCGAACAATGACCGAGCTTGCCTTAATCCCCAGGTTAAACGCGGCCTCTGCCGTCTCATCGAACGAGGACGTAGCCGATGCCTTCAGCTTCTCGATCGCCTCATCCAGGCTGTACGTTCGTTGCGGCTCAAGAAGGGCCACTGCACTCTGATAGCGCTTACCATGTTTCACGACTCTACCACCTCAACTCCCATGTTCCGCGCCGTACCTTTAATGATTTCCATCGCCGATTCTATCTTATAGGTATTCAAATCGGGAAGTTTCCGTTCAGCGATTCGTCTTACCTGCTCTGTCGTAATCTTTGCGACCTTGGTGCGGTTCGGCTCAGGAGACCCAGATTTTATCCCAGCAGCCATCTTAATCAACTCCGCGGCGGGAGGCTGCTTGAGGATGAACGAGAAGCTTCGGTCCATGTACACGGAGATGACCACAGGAATGATCACTCCCGGAGTCTCACCCTTGGTCGCATCATTGAACTTCTTACAGAAGTCCATGATGTTCAGCTTGTGCTCACCCAACGCTGGGCCGACCGGTGGCGCGGGCGTAGCCTGTCCCGCCGGAATCTGCAAGTTTATCCTAGCAATTGCATTCTTCTTCGCCATCCTACCTCCTACCTTCCAAACTACAGTTTCTCAATTCCATCGAAACCAAGACGGACCGGCGTCTCTCGTCCGAAGATCTTGACCATCACCGTCACCTCTTCGGAGTCCTTGTCGATCTCCTTTACTTCACCGGTAAAGTCAGCAAACGGTCCCTCGACGATCTCCACAACTTCGCCAACCGAGAAATCGACCTCAATCTTCGGTTCTACCGCGCCGGCTGCAGCACCGGACGACGGAATCTCCAGCAGCCCGGCCTTACGCATGATCAACTTCATCTCCGGCCCTTCTATCGGCACGGGCTTAAAGCGCGATCCGACATAGCGCACGGCACCCCGCAGGCCATCGATCAGCGCCATCATCTCTTCTACTTCCAATCCCATCCGTCCGAATACGTATCCAGGGAAGAGCCGACGTTTTTCGATCCGCTGAATGGTCAGCACGCGCTTGTCCTTGTACTCCTTCACCTTGAGCAGACCGGAGGCACGGCTGACGATAGTATCTTCCAACTCAATGATGTCGCCCTCCTTCAGGCTCATCCGCTTACGCACCTTGCCCAGGTACTTCTCCGGGATCAACCTCGCCTTCGTCTTCCCATCGCCATATTCGAACGTGATCCTGCGCACCTTCTCACGCAGGACAACCTTCCCTTTATTGGTAACTACATACTTCTCATCACCGTCGATCGTGAGAGGGACACCGTTTCGTATCTTCTCGCCAACGCGGATATCGCGGCGGACACGTTTATCGCCCGGAATCAGGTACTCCTCTTCATTCCGGTTTGTCATCTCAATGATCACTCGCTGCAGTGGCTCAACTTCCACCACACGTGCATCCGCCTCCAGGTGGCGGATCGGCTTGCGAGCGATCGTATCACCGCGAACGATTCGCTCGTTTGGCTTGGCTACCAAATCATATTCATATGGAATGCGATACTCCGTCCCCGCACCATGCCGACTGCGAGAGGTGATAACCTCCTCCACGGGAACGAGGAAGAACGTCTCCTCTCCTTCCACATGGAACAGCTCAACGTAGTGTTCTAAGCCACGTTTTCTGACCCGCTCATTGAGGTCTTCCTTGACCTTCAACTCCGAGCCAGCATATGTCTGGATCGCATACCACTTCTTCATCTGCATATTATAACTGGATGAAGAACCTTAAGATCGCCTGCACGATGGTGTCTACTCCCCATATATAGATCGTCAATATGATGACAAAAATCAGGATTAATCCTGTTAGGGAGGTAATCTCGGCACGCGTGGGCCAGGTAACGCGTGCTAGTTCTCCGCGGACTCCTTTGAAGAACTTCGTCATCTTCTCAAACATCCAAGTCTCCTTTTCCTCGATAACTTCTGGCAGGCCCGGGAGGAATCGAACCCCCAGCCTTCCGATTTGGAGTCGGACGCTCTGCCAATTGCGCTACGGGCCTATGTGAGGCCTAGCGAACTAGGCCTCTTTGTGAATGGTGTGTGCGCGACACCACTTACAGTATTTGTTTAGGCTCAACTTCTCGCGGACATTCCGCTTGTTGCGCAGCGTGTGATAATTTTGATGTCCACATTCACTGCACGCAAGCGTGACATGAATCACCGTTTCGCCTTTCTTAGCCATTGCTTATCCTTCCTACTCGATGATCTTGGTAACAACGCCAGCGCCAACCGTTCGACCGCCTTCACGGATGGCAAAGCGAAGCCCCTCTTCCATGGCGACGTGATTGATCAGCGAACCGATGATCTTTACATTATCACCAGGCATGACCATCTCCACTCCCTCGGGGAGTTCAACGACGCCCGTGACGTCGGTCGTGCGGAAGAAGAACTGCGGCTTGTAGCCGGTGAAGAACGGGGTATGCCGGCCACCTTCATCCTTCGTCAAGATATAGACTTCACCCTCGAACTTGGTATGCGGAGTGATCGTCTTTGGAGCAGCGATTACCTGCCCACGCTCAATCTCGTCCTTCTCGATACCACGCAGGAGGATTCCCACGTTGTCACCGGCGATTGCGTAGTCCAACGTCTTGTTGAACATCTCCAGGCTGGTAGCAACGCTCTTCTGAATCTTCTCATGCAGACCGACGATCTCAACCTCCATACCCGGAGTGATCTTTCCGCGCGAGACGCGTCCGGTGGCAACCGTACCTCGTCCCTTGATGGAGAAAATGTCCTCAATCGGCATCAGGAAAGGCTTATCTTCCTCACGATCTGGAAGCGGGATGTAGGAGTCGACAGCATCCATCAGCTCGATGATCGACTTGCACTCTTCCGACTGCCAGTCGTCACTGTTCATCGCTTCTAGCGCAGATCCACGGATGATGGGGATCTCGTCGCCCGGGAATTCATACTCGGAAAGAAGCTCGCGGATCTCCATTTCCACTAGATCGATCAGCTCAGGGTCGTCGACCTGATCAACCTTATTCAGGTAGACAACGATCGCGGGAACGTTCACCTGGCGCGCGAGGAGCACATGTTCGCGTGTCTGCGGCATTGGTCCGTCCGAAGCAGCGACAACGAGGATTGCCCCGTCCATCTGTGCGGCACCAGTGATCATGTTCTTGATGTAATCAGCATGTCCAGGACAATCGATGTGTGCATAGTGCCGGTTAGCCGTTTCGTACTCCACGTGCCGCACGTTGATGGTAATACCGCGCGCCTTCTCCTCGGGGGCATTGTCGATATCCTCAAATGCCATTGCCTTGGCCTGCCCCTGTGCGGCGAGAACCTTGGTAATCGCCGAGGTCAACGTCGTCTTACCGTGATCGATATGTCCGATCGTCCCAATGTTCAAGTGAGGCTTGCTCCTCACAAAATGCTCCTTTGCCATCCCAAAACCTCCTTAAGCTTATTGGCGTGACTTTCCGGAAGCGCGAATCCTCCAGTTGTAAGAGCCCGCGATCGGATTCGAACCGATGACCTCCCCCTTACCAAGGGGGTGCTCTACCTACTGAGCTACACGGGCAATTGAATCGCCCCGAAATCCGACAGAGTGTAACCGCAACCCCCAAGGATTGCCAAGTGGAGGGGGAGGGATTCGAACCCCCGTAGGCATCGCCAACGGATTTACAGTCCGCCCCGTTTGGCCACTTCGGTACCCCTCCTGCAAAACACAAGAGCCAGCGGCCAGAATCGAACTGGCAACCTATTGATTACAAATCAATTGCTCTGCCAATTGAGCTACGCTGGCGCGCTATGGCGTTCAATCATGAATTGTACAAGAGGGAATTTGAGGTGTCAAGCAAGCAAGATTGTTGTTGGGTTCGATTTACGGCTCATCGCAGTATAGAACCTGAATCCGTAAGCGTGAGGTAGTGATTTATCTTTAGCGCAGGCAGGGGGGCCAAACTTCTTGGCGTGGATGTCCACATGCGGCATTCACTCGGGAGGTGAGCATGCGCTTTGAGAGTGGATGTACGAGAAATTTGTGGCCACGCTCCCATCTTCGCCTATGTAGGCAAGGATCGATATCTGGCCAACCTGGAGCTACCTGTTTGCCATAAGGGACGCGCAGGCGGCCAGGGAGTGAGCACTGTC
>CAYQFN010000048.1:0-11401 GCA_964416685.1 uncultured Thermotogae bacterium
AGGATCCGGCGGTAAATGGGCCTTTCAATCCCAGTCTGTTCAAGGAATTGCTGCAGGCGGTCACCGTCCAGCATGTGGACATTAGCACACGCCAGCCGACTCTCGCTCAGCTTGGCCTTTGGATTAAGCGTCTTGGCCTTGAGGAAGAGCGTAAGCGCGGATAGCTGGACGGCTCGAAGGTCGATGTCAATGCCGTGAATGTTGCGAGCGACAATGGTCGCTGGTATGTCGTCTTCGCACTCGATAGGCGGCTTTTCCGGCCAGCCCGGCTCGCCGGCATGAGCCATCTCCTCCCTGTACATCTCCACGAACAGGTCGAAGGCGACCAGTCCGAAGTGCATCGTCCCACAAGCGGGATCGAGTAATTTAATATCCCTGATGCTTTTTAGTCCATCCTTCTGCCTTCCGCCTTCATTCTTAGTGGGCACGAGGTATTCGAGATGGCTAGCCAGTTGCGAGTCGGGGTGCATGTCGACCCACATGCGTCCAAGCGTGTTCTCAACCAGGAAGCGGACAATCCACCTTGGAGTGAATAACTGAGTGACCGCAGGAATATCTTTCGCTTCAAATTTCTTCTTAGAAACACGCACCTCACGAAATGCTTGTTCAAGCTCTTCCGAGTTGAACCCTTGATACACCCAGCCGATTGTTTCTTCATTGCCCGGTTGCCAAGCTTCCCAGAGTTCTTCAGCATTCAGCATATCGATCAATCGGCGGAGCGCCTTTGGCCGTGGGCAAAGCCGACTGGCAAGGGTGTCTGAATCGAACAAAACGCGCACCTCGCGGGACAGTTTCGCACACTGAGCCAACAAAAACCGTCGGTACGCCCTCTGCCTGGGTCCCTCGCCAAGCCCATCCTGGGGCAGATCGCCCTGTTCATAGTCGGCAAGATGGGCTTCATTGCCCGACTCGGTGAGCCACATCTTAAAACCGTTGGAGTCTTGCCCACGTGTGATGGTCTGTCGCAGGAGCTTGCGAGCCTCCATCATCTTGAAGGCGACAAACCTGTTGAGCCAGGTGAACGCGGCTTCCTTGACCACTTTCTCCCGCGCTTCCTCAGGCTGCAACCCAGCTCGCCCCTCCTCGGCAAGGAGTATTTCCAGACGCCGACGGGTATCCGCCGCTTCGGAATTAGCGGCAATAACCGGATATTGGACGATGGGACGGAATCTACCGTCTGGCAGTAAGCCGTAGATTCCTTCAAGCTGCTCGCTGATCTCCTCCATCAGAAGCTTTCGAGCTTCAAGCGTCATCTCACGAATAGCATCTCCGGTGTATGCTTTCATAGTTGTTTACTCCAGAACAATGCGGGTATCTTCGGCCAAAAGCTTGAGCAGATGCTCCTTGAGTCGTTCAACGGCTTGCTCAACGTCTTCGGGAGTCTCAACGACGTTTCCGAGAACTTCCGACACATGAACGTGAACGATCTTCTTCTCCGGTGAGGCCAATTCCTGTAGCTCGCGAATGACGTTCGCCTTGATGGCGTCGACCGCGGCGATCTCGGACTCCATCTGGGCGATCGTAGCCCGACAGTGTTTACACGCCTCTGCGTCATCCTCTAGATCAAGGGTTTCGCAGATCTTGCCCATGAGTGGAGAGAGAAGAGGTTCACGTTTTGCCTCCTCGATATTCAGCCATTCCGGCAATCCTTTTACGTCATCTACGGCTTTCTCGTAAACCTCTCTCCGCTTTTTGTGAAATTTGCTGTACAAATCCAGATAGTGTTTGACAAGCAGATCGGTAGTGTGTTGGATGTCGTCAAGTCGCTGATAGAACGTCTCATGCTCTAGCGCATCCTTGAGCTGCGATCCCGCTTGAATAACCTCCTCGCGAGGATCCCGTGCTTTCAGTATCGGGTATTTCACCTCGAGAACACGGCGTGCCGTGCGAAGCAACCGCAGGTTTTGCTCGGTGAGTACATCATTCAGCCTTTGGGCACGCACTCTTGCTTCTTGGTAACTCTTGCCCTCGCCAGCGAGCGTTTTCACACAGTCATCGGTGGGCATCTCCAGGATCCCGGCGATTGTCTCCTGAAACTCCACAAGGCTTTCTACGCCTGGAAGTTGCGCGGCCTTCACTCGTTCCAGCAGTGGCCGCAACATCTCCCGGTCATCAGCGGCCAGTTTCTTGAAGCTCTGCGCCAGCGCTTCTTCCTCGATATCCACCTCATCGCCGGTGATTTGCTCATAGCGCCTGGCGGCATCGGCGAGAATTTTCATGTCGAGCGCCTCGCGCGGCGCGAATGAAGCAGCTCGGAATGCGATGTTCTTGGTGAACGGCGGCCGACAGGCCGGATCACTGTGATTGCGATACTTGCGCCCTTGGTAGGTGACCTCGATAGCGCCGCCCCGTAAAAGGACTGCCAGCACAAGCCGCAAGATGTCTCTATCCCATGCGTAGCCGAGGCCGCTGAAATGAGCCTCCAATGCCTTGCCCGTTACCTTATTGCCATAGGAGTGCTCGCGCTTCAGATAGTCCAACACCTCGCGACAGATGTCGGCATTGAGGTTAGGCACGAATTTTTCGGCTCTGCGGATGACGAGGTTAAGACCCTCTGGAGGCTCATAAAGGACAGATGGTAGTCCTTTTAGATTGGCAGCGGTAAGGAATTTTTCGGCCTCGTCACCCTTGACCGGTCGGTTGCCAAGCTCAAACTTCGGATAGAGGTCGGGAATGACTTCATCACGTAATTTAGCGAAAACTTCAGTGATGTTCTGTCCCAACGAGGATGCGTCTTTGCGCACCCCGCGGAAGAAACCAGCGCCCGTGGCTACAGCCTCCGTAAGCCTGCTGCGGAGATTTCGCTGTACCCGGTCGCGGCGCACCTTTTCCTCTGCAAGGCAGGAAGCTTCTTCTGTGGGAAGCTTGCCCTGGGCGGCAAGACGTTCTTGCCTGCTGATCATCTCGCGGGATCGGTACAGTTCTTCAATGAGCCGGTGAAGCTCATCATTAAGGTTGAATACCCAAAACAGCGCATCTTGCTTCTCACTACTTGCGCGTCTGGCTTCTTCGCAGATCGTATTGAAATCTTCTGGATCGTCAGCAGTCAGAAGTTCGAGTGGAATCTGCCCGGAACTTTCGAGTACTTCTCCGTCAACTCTTAGAGAAATAGGAAACGTTTTACGGTTTTGATACCTATATCCACGTATCCCTGGTTCCGCGAATATCTCCTTCAGCAACTCTTTCTTGATGCGATTACGGTCGGCAGGCTTTGGATCCAACTCGCTGCGGGTCGTGTCCCAGTTCTTTTCCTGGATCGTTAGAAGTTTATATCCCTCATCAGACTCGCGGATAATCTGCACTTCTACCAGCTTATCAAGAGCCGTCTCAACCTCCGATAAAAGAGGATCGGCGTCCACCCGTGGATGAAGGACAATGGCCAGGTTGTGCGCTGTACGCGGCAGATCGGTCACGACTTCAAGGAGTGCGATCGCTTTAGCCACTTTGTGAGCCATCTGATCGTTCGGCAGGCGAGCGGGAACCTCATCAACCTCACGAGTCACTTCCGTAGGCAGTAGATCCCCGGCTGATAGCAACTCGTATATCAGGTCGAGCGTAACAAGGCTTCCGATTGGGGCATCGGCAAGCTTAGTCTGAGGATGGATCAGCATCTCCTGTGCCTGTTTGATTATCGTCCGATTACTCCCTCCGATATGCCGCTGGGCACCGCGCCGAAGCCGGAGACCGGAGACGATATCGATGGAAAGGTCGATTTGGTACGGCAAATAGGGATAAAGCTCGGTAAATCTCTTCTTGTCGATTTCTGCGTTACGGCCGGTTCGCTCCAGCGCACAGAGAGATTTGATGCGGCCTTCGTGTTGATCGTACAGATCTTTCAGGACCTGCTCTCCTTCTCCTTTTTTCTTGAGCACCCGCTTGCTGGTGATCTCGGAAATGTCGGATTGTTTCAGGTCAATCGCGTAAGGGAAACGATCTTGCAGACGTGCAAGCTCGATTTTCTTGGAGTCGAGTGCGCCCACGACCTCGTTCAACTTCTCTTGCGAGGTGACCACAATCCAGCAGGGAGCAGGTGCTTTCCCTCGTTTTACGCGGTTCTTGCCTTCGCGCCCGAAAGCTTGCACTACAGCCTGGAGGTCGAGCATCTTCTCCACACTGCGGGAGACGTACTGGCCTACTTCATCGATGATGAAAATCAGGGCATGTCCCGGCTTGCGTTTGGCTGTAAGCTCAAAGGCGCGTTCCGCTAAGAGATTCGGAGTTATATCCGCCCGCCCGTTTTCGTTTCCAAGCGATTTCGCCCACGAATCGGGAGAGTTGTATGTCTCAGGTCGAAGCTTGTGCATTACTGCACTGGCCTCATTGAAGGCGGTCGTGACAAGTTTGCGGCTTTTATCCCAAGGTTTGCTGTGGGTCGCTTCAAACTCCTGGCGGAATTGCTCGAGCAATCCATCAGCCTCCAGACTGATCTCCAACTCAGCGAGGTCGAAATCTTCAGCATAGCCGAGCTCCCTTAATAGAGCCTTGTACATGATCTCTGTGATACGTTCGCTAGCAGTGCGTACACCGCGATCCATAGAAACGTCGAAGATAATGGCATGGGTTGGAATTTTCGCGTTGATGACATCTAAATAAGCTACTAGTGTCTCCGCTTGAGGGTTAGCTAACTCGTAACGCGCTTTTTGCTTGATGATCTCACTCGATGGCTCACCGAGAACTTCGCGATTGCTGACCGTGTAACCAAGGATCTTTGCAAACGACGACTTACCAGAGCCGAAGAAACCCGATACCCAAACACCAATGCCCTCAGTTGGTTCAGAAGGGGCATCGGCAATCGCTTTATACACGGTGATGAAGTGATCCCCAATTGATTCGGTGAGTATGTATTCATTTAATTCATCATGAACGGTAGCTTCATCGGCCTGATCAACTTTGATAACTTCTTCAATCTGGCGGTCAATTCGCTTGGCAAACAGTTCTCGAATGGTATTCATACATCACCTCAGTAAATGCGCACTCTGTAGTTGTAAGCGCCGGTCTGTGCTCGTTCTGGCAAGTCTAAAAACCGAAGGCTGCTCTCGCCGTCGAGAGTACCTGGATAGAACAGGATAATAGGGACCATCGTTCGGCCGTGCATTTCGTCGAGAAGTTTAGCCGATCGGTATATAGCAGGACCGAGAGCCGCTATGCGAACAAGAAAGACCACATCCTGTATTGGGTCCAATCCTCTCATCTGTTCTTCTAGTTCATCGGGTAACGGCATGAAGTCTTCATCAGACAGCAAGGTCGATACGGTTTCCTGCGCACGCTGGAAACCAAACTGTTTTTCGCCTTCTGCAAGCGTCTCGATGCCGTAGAGTTGTTTAACGGCCTTCCATAGGATATGCGCAACCGAGATGACATGGACTGTTTTCCCAGCGTTGCAGAACCGTGTAGCAAGTAGGCTTATCTGCTTGCGGGCTTGAAACTCCGAGGTAGGGGCGTATCGCAATATAGCAAAGGGCAGATCGTGGTACGCACTGATCCGCGGCGGCTCTGCCAGCAGGTCTCTTTCCAGAATTTCAATACGCTCTTGCAACGATAGCATCAGCCATTTCCTTAAAGCTATGAAACGAAAAATCGATCCTCACTATGCCTCCTGCCGCTTGGTAGCGTAGAAGCCCGTGTCGGTCTGCAGCCAAGAACATGCGTTCGACTGTCTCCTGATGGAATAAGAATAGCCTCCAATCGTTGTGATTCACGAGCTTAGTGCCCGTTCTGCCTTCCCGCCAAATTGCGAATGCGATATAAGCGAAAGACTCGACAGGGATATACACTGGAGCAATTCTCTTCTTAACTGCACCTTCGAGGATGCCGAAGTCCCGCAGCGTTGCCAATATTCCCTGCGCAACTCGGGTAGTGACTGCTTCAGACCAAGTTTTCCCATATGCAGCAAGCTGCGAGTTGATCCACTCAACTACAGCATTTGTCGTAACACTTTTTTCTTGCTGTTCGTTCTTTAAAAATAATTCACTACACACAAAATCGTAAAGCAGACGCTCATTCCTTGCGGTGATCCAGTAGTAAACTGGACGTATGATTTCAACAGGAGCGTTGCAATCCTCGAGTTCACGAACAACTTTCCACGCGTTTCTGGGGTTGCCGTTTACAAACCGTGGGAGGAATACCTGAGATAATATGTCCCTAGCTCGTGAAGCGGTACGTCCATTGAGTAGTTCTTTTGCCAGAGCCGTATCATCATAGCGGCCATCGTCAGTTTCTTGCCAATAGCGAACGAGCAGCCGCATGTTTTCAAGGAGAGCTCCTCCTTTTATGAGGCGAGAGTTATATTGGCTCTCAATTGTCTCTTTCGCTGTTCTGTTTCGGGGCATTGTTCTAAGGGGCATTATAGTGTTTGGTGTTTGGCATGCTATCGTTTGGAAAATTCTGAGTCTTGGATAGATGCAATGTTTCTTTACGCCAGTTCTCGGCCTCCAGTTTACTTCTCTTTCCAGATCTATTGTACAGTATCTGCTAAGGAAAAATGAGCTTCGTTATCGGGTCTTTCACCATATCGGTATGGACGCTAGGCTTCTTCAATTCATAAGGGTGCCATAGATAACGAGGTTCTCTTAAGTCCTGTATGCCGCCACGATCTGGCCAATGACGATCATGTGGTGATCGTCATCCTGGTAGTACTCATCGAGCACGTCAGGCGCGGAGAAGTCCGCGCGCGATAGCTGCTTGCGCAGCACGATCTTGCACTCGTAGTGCAGGGCGCATTCGGCGATGATCGGTGTTTGCACTCTCTGTGCTTCCTTCAGTGTGAGGCCACAGGCGGCGGCTTTGTCTACATCGCGCCCCGATTTGGTTCCACAAAACACGAGTTGATCGTCGAGCGTGCCTGTAGCTGGAACGTTGACGGTGAAGTCCGGTGTGTCAAGAAGGCATGAGTAGGTGTAGCGCGATCTTCGTACGAGCACGGTCACCGTCGGCCTGCCCCACACGATACCCACCTGTGCCCAGCCGATGGTCATCGGGTTTGCGCGGCCGATTTTGTCCCGCGCGACGAGAAGTGCTCCGCTTCCGGACAGCGCTGCCTTCAGCATATCGACATGCTCATTCCACTCAATCTCTTGCATGATTTCTCTGCACCTCCGTCAATGATCATAGCTTGTACATGGATCAATCCGCAAATTTCCTTGCCCGGCGCCGCTCGTGCTGGTATCTTTTTGGGAACAAGGAGGGCATAAATGGCGAAACTGCACATCATCAATCACCCGCTAATCCAGAACAAGTTGACCCGGCTGCGGGATATCAATACGAATAATCACAACTTCAGGCTCCTGCTCGAAGAGCTGACCGCGTTCATGGTCTACGAGATTACACGCGACTATCCCCTGAAGGAAGTGGAGATAGAGACTCCTCTCGAGACGATGACGGGGAAGGTCCTCGATACGCCGGTGGTCCTGGTTCCGATACTGCGCGCGGGGACGGGGATGCTTCGTGGCGTGCTCGATCTCATCCCTATGGCGAGGGTGGGGCATATCGGGCTGTACCGCGATCCTAACACCCTGCAACCGGTTGAGTACTACGCCAAGTTTCCACAGACACTCCCACAGGCTCGCGTGATCCTTGTCGACCCGATGCTCGCCACCGGAGGAAGCGCAATCGTGGGGATCGACATTCTGAAAAGGGAGGGAGCACAGAAGATCCAGTTTCTCTGCCTCGTCGCTGCCCCTGAGGGGGTCGATGCCTTTTCCAAGGCGCATCCCGATGTTCCGATCTACACTGCCGCACTGGACCGTGAGCTGAACGAGCATGGATACATCCTTCCCGGCTTGGGAGACGCCGGTGATCGGATCTTCGGAACTTGATAATCGAGCCGGAAAAGTAACAAACGTCACACATGGGCACGACAAACGTCCCTTGGTAAGTATTTGTCGGTCCTTGTGCGAGCTTGTGCTTCCATCTATCCTCAATGGGCTATGATGAAGCAATCACGATCCTGGCAGGCGGTTACCTTGATGGTCTGTTTGTCAGTTGCCATTTCTCTTTCTGCCTTTTCTGCGGTAAAGATAAGCGTTCTTTCATCGGCCAAGCAAGTTGCCCCCGGTGAATTCGCCACGCATGTCTTCTCGATTGCCAACGATAGCGCAAGCGCTGATACGTTCGATCTTGTCTTCACCATCCCCCCTGGTTGGGGGATCCTCGGAGCGCCGACGACTCTCTCGCTAGAGGCGGGAGAGGAGAGCACGCTCTTCGTTACGGTGACCGTCCCGCCAGGAGCTACTGCGGGCGACTACAGCGTTACTTTGACTGCAACATCCCAAGTCGATCCAACACAGAGCGCGGCCGCAAGCGGGACGATGACGGTGACACCAGTGAACGAGCTCGATGTTATCATGCCCAACCCCCAGAGCGTCAGCGCAGGGGAGAGCGTTACCTACGATGTCATCATAGTAAACCGGGGAAACGCACAGGATACGATGGACATCACAGCTCAGTCGAGTGATGGCTATCCGGTGACGCTTTCCGTCTCCACTCTCAGCCTCGCTCCGCAGGAACGGGGCACGGTGAGTGTGACCGTAGCGGTGCCGGAGGATGCTGGTTCAGGCCGTGATCTTCTCTCCTTCTCCGTAGCATCCACCCTGTATTCAGGGGTGAAGAAGGAAGGGACGCTGTTCACCACGATCCTCCCGCCTTCACCGCAGGCAGTGGGAGGGACGCTCATGCAGGAACTCCCCTCACGCCTGCGCTTCTCGTTCGGGCAGAATGTGTTTACGGGAGCCTTTACCAGCAATCTGACGTTCTCCGTATCCGGAGGGGTCCTCAACGGGTATTTCTCAAGCTACCTGCGCTTCTCCTCGATATTCGGTCCCGACCCACTTGACCTAAGTTCGTTCCATCTCTCGTATCGCTTGAATCCGACAACGTATAAGATTGGCGATGTGTCGCAGAAGATCACGGACCTGCTCAGCATATACGGACGTGGTGGAAGTCTGTTGATCGACGCCGATTACTACAGGTTGGCGTTCATTGCTGGAGGATCAAGTGATGAGACACGGGGCGGAATTGGGCTCGCTGTCGGGCCATCAGTTGCACGCCTCGGGATTGCGCACATGGAGAAGCGCAGTGAAACATCACAACAGGTGGTCTGGAGCCTGACGGCAAGCGCACAGCCGCTCGACGACTGGACGATGCGTATGGAAGGAGCCCTAGGTTTGAAGGATTCCCTTTCCAGCCGCGCTTTCTTCTTCGACACCCGAATCGACACCACGCCGTACTACCTAAGCGGGCAAGTGTTCTCCGTGGGATCGTACTTTCCTGGTTCGCGCCGCGACTCGGCCGGGCTCTCCCTCTCGCAGCGTCTGCGTCAGAATGAGTTCTCGCTTTCCGTGTCGATAAGCCACAACTGGGACAACCTCAGCAATGATCCCTTCACCACGACGACGATCGAGGACGAGCTCGGGGTGAATGTGTCAGCCACGCCGCTTGAGGACGGGCCGACGATCAATTCCACCGTCGAGTTCACCTGGAGTCGCGACCCGACTCTGACAGAGAACAACGATTTACGCCGTATGATCTCCGTTGACCTTGGCAACTCCGGGGGCTCGTTCCCGTATTCGTTCTCCGGCAAAATGAATGACCAAATCGACAACATAACGGACATCTCCTATCGCACCCTTACATTCAGCGAGGGCGCGGGGGTTTCAATCGAGGACATCGATCTGTTCCTGAAGCTGACGCATATCAAGAATTCTGACCTGGATACAGGCGAGGTCCTCTCCGGTGGGACTACGGTGGACCTCCGTTTTCGTGCCAACAGTTCGCTTAATTCAGCATCGATCAGCTTCGGAAACGACGGCGATGATTTTGACGTGGGTGCCGGTATCAGCGCGGAAATACTGGATAACCTCGATCTCGATCTTGACGCGAGCATTGCCTGGGACCGCGCCGATGCGACTCCGACCACCTTCAGCTGGCAAGCAACATTCAGTTGGCAGTTCGATCTGCCGCTTCCCTTCCTTGTTACCAAGGGGCGCATTGATGGACACCTATTCATCGATGTGAACGGAGATGGCGCAATGAACGAGGGTGATATACCAGTTGAGGGAGCGGTAATCGAAACCGATAGGAGCGAGGTTTCCACGGACGCCGATGGCTGGTTCCGCTTCCCTCCGCTCCAGCCGGGAACGTATACCCTCGACGTGAGCCACCTTCCGTTGAATGCACGCCTGTCTTCAGCACCGACGGTTTCACTTGCCGCGGGAGAGACCGTGGGTGTTGACATACCCCTGACCCCGGTGACGATTGTCAATGGGATTCTCTTCAACGATGCGGACAAGAACGGTTTGCACGAAGAGGATGAGGGCGGATACGCACAGGTACGGATACTCCTGACCGATGAAGGTGGAAATGAACTGGACACATACACCGACGTGGGGGGAAGCTTCACGTTTACCGACGTCGCGCCTGGGAAGTACGTGGTCTCTGTCGATGCCTCGACGCTCCCCAATCGGTTTGTCTTCACGACCGATGAGACACTGACGATCGATGTGGGTACGGAGACGCCTCCAGCGGTACAGATTGGTGGGTTCATCAAGCCCAAGGAGGTCATCATCACCTTCCACCCCCCGACCGCTGACTTCTACTTCACCCCCGATCATCCCAGAGTGGGTGAGACGATCACCTTCGACGCGTCGGATTCGTTCGACTTCGATGGCGAAGTTGTCGCTTACGAATGGGACTTCAATGACGACGGGAAGACGGATGCCAACGGTGTTACAGTGGATAAGTCCTTCCCGTCAGCAGGATCCTACGCCGTGACACTGACCATCACCGACAACGATGGAAACACTGATGCCATCACCTACACAGTGGATGTAAAGTAGAGGGACCACTTACAGTTGTGTCAACAGTTTGAGCTGCCGCGGAACGTTCAGGTTGGTGAAGGAGACAAAATCGGGATCGAATCGCCTTATTTCTCCCTCGGAAAGCCTCTACAGGCTAAGATCTTGGTACGGGGAAGTCACTTTCAGCGCCCCCTCGCTCAACTCAGGCAGCGATCGCTGGTATCGCACTGCGGCGGTACGCTGCACAGAGTGGCTCGTAATAGCCGTTGACGATCGGGACACAGAGATCTACGCCGCTCGATTGAGCAGGGATGTGGTCCGCTAGATCCCTTCGCAAACGGCATGTCACATGCAATGACGAATGGAAGATAAGCCTCCGCAGCGATGAGACCGCTGTCAAGCCTACTGTCACTGCTCGAAATCTCTTGGCCGCTTTCATCACGCTGCTCACCTCCCTTCTGAGCCTTCTACTGCACAGGCAGTATTTTATTGACGATCATAGCATCCGAATGAAGCTAAGACAAGCAGTATTCACAGCATCTGGCAATTAGGCACTGTCGCCGAAGTTCCAACGATGGACGATCTGACCACGCACGCAAGATAGCACG
>CAYQFN010000049.1:0-11318 GCA_964416685.1 uncultured Thermotogae bacterium
CCGGCTGTACACTAAGCAGTACCGGCAAAATTCGGCGGATTCGTGTCATTCGTGATTGAATCGGTCTTTGGCGCGTTTGACGTGCTTGAGGAAGAGAAGGCAAGGTCCGAGAGGAGAGCTTGGAGCGCCCGGTAAATGCGGAATGCAGAAGGGAAGGCTCATCTGGGGCTAGGGCGCCAAGGCCGTGTGCTTGTGTAGGGTGTGCAGCTCGCTATGTACGGCTTGCCTGCCACGTTTGTGCGTACAAAGAAGAGCGCGCCTTGCGCGAAGAACCTATCTGCGTGAAGGATAGCCAGGCAACAAGAAGGCCAAGAAAAGCGCTCACTTGCTTGAGATCTGTATCCGGCGCGCTTGATCGTCGAGTAGCTCGATCCTGACAATGATGTCGCTCACTTCCACGATCCCCTCTACCCGCGATGGCCACTCCACCACCGTGACCCCCGTCGCCGGCGGGAGGAGCTCATCGAGTCCTACCTCGGCAAGCTCGTTCAGGGTCGAGACGCGGTAGGCATCGATGTGATGCAATGGCAATCTTCCCTGGTACTCTCGTGCCAGTAGGTAGCTTGGCGAGACGACGATGTCTGTTATCAATAAACCGCGCGCGAGGCCTTTGACTAGGGTTGTCTTTCCCGAACCGAGTGGACCGATGAGCGAAACCACCGTCCCATCGGTGAGCATCACTGCGAGGTTCGCTCCGATCTCTTCCATCTCTGCCGCAGTGCGGGCAATGATCGTCTTGTTCATCTACGATCGCAGGCTGACATCGATCTTCGCCAGCCTCTTCTCCACGCGAGCGATCGCCCTTGCAACCTCCTCGTCAGTGAGGGTGCGATCACTGGCGCGCAGGGAGACCTCGTAAGTCAGGCTCCGCTGTCCGGTTCCTACTTGATCTCCCTGGTAGAGGTCGTACAGGAGAATCTGCTCGACCATTTTCTCCCCTTCGATCGCTTGTCGAATCTTTTCCTCGGGGAGATCGATCGGGGCGAGGAGCGACAGATCGCGCTTGCTCATCGGGAAGCGAGGGAGTGGAGTAAAGGCCTTGTGTTTCTGTGCGAACTGGCGGGTCTTCTCGAGGTCGATCTCAAACGCGATCACTCGCGGCTGGCCGGAGAGGGAATCCGCTATCTGCGGCGCTAGTTCTCCGAACAGGCCGATTCTCTCCTTGCCCGCTACAATCTCTCCCGCTCGCCCGGGATGGAGAAATGGTATCTTTGCTGGATCGATTTTCATCGGGACATCAAGCGCGCTCAACAGATCGGTGATGATCCCCTTTGCAACTAACAGATCGACCTCTTCCTTTCCATGCAAGGGGAGGTTCGTGCGCCCGAAGAGAACGCCGGCGAGCGACTCGCTCTCCCCGTATGCTGCTGAGAAGACGCGCCCCACCTCGAAGAGCATCCCGCCATCGACGCGCTGGTTCAGATTTCCCTCAACTACCGATAGGAGCCCTGGCAGGAGGCTTGCGCGCAGCGATTTCTGAGAAGCGATCATTGGGTTGCGCACGCTCACCATGTCATCACCCGCCAGGCCCAACCTCTCGCGCCATGTAATCTTATCGAAACCATCGGTGACCACTTCGTTCATCCCCAAGCCGGTGAGAATGTCGCGCACGCGGTCCTTGTACAGCTCAACAGGGTCCTTCTTCCCGAGCTTCACGAGACCGAGCGGGGGGATGGACGGAAAGCGGTCGTATCCGTACATCCGGCCCACCTCTTCGATCAAGTCAACCTCGCGCTCGAGGTCGCTGCGAAAACTGGGGATCATCGCGATCAGTCCGTCATTGTCTCCTTCGGTTGCAATCTTCAATCGTCCCAGCAGGTGGGCGATCTCATCTCGATCGATATCGATCCCGAGAAGCGATCTGACGCGCTCGGTGCGCAGACGAAGTGTCCTCTCTGGCAGCCTTCCCGGGGCGGAATCGATGAAGCCCCTGTGCACGCGGCATCCAAAGAGTTCCTGTAGCAGATGTGCCGTACGATTTGCGGCATCTATGACCCCTTGTGGGTCGACGCGGCGCTCAAACCTCTGCGAGGCTTCGCTGCGCAGTCCAAGGGCGCGCGATGAGCGACGGATCCTGCTCGCCTCGAATGAGGCCGATTCCAGGAGCACGCGTGTCGTGTCCCCTCGGATCTCGCTTCTCTCGCCGCCCATGACTCCGGCAACGGCCAGGCCGCCCAACTCATCGGTGATCATCAGCACGTCGTCTGTCAGCTCTCGCTCGACGTCGTCCAGGGTACGGAACTTGTCACCGCTGTGCGCGCGACGGACGGTGATCGTCTTTCCAATGCGGTCCGCGTCAAACGGGTGCAGCGGCTGCCCCATTTCGAGCATCACGTAGTTTGTAATGTCGATCACGTTAGCCAGTGGTCGCATTCCTGCCTTGAGCAAGCGGTGCTGCAGGCGCAGGGGCGATGCGGCAATGCGTATTCCGCTCATCAAGCGGCCGGTGTAACGAGGAGTGTCCTTCGCGTCTTCCACGACTACGGAGAATCCCTCCTCTTCAATCGATGGCCCGCTCTCATTGACAGAGAGATCGAGTGAGCGCAGTTCCACGCCCGTGATCGCCGCTACCTCGCGCGCGATCCCGTAGATGCCCATGCAATCAGGCCGGTTGGAGGTCACCTTGATCTGAAGAACGTAATCGTCGAATTCCAGCAGCTCGTTGATATCGGTTCCCAGCGGCAGGTCGAGAGAGTCGTCGAAGTTCCAGATGCCGTCTGATTTTGCCTCCAGCCCGAGCTCAGCCTTGGAGCAGATCATGCCATGTGATGTCACGCCACGCAGCTTGCGCTCGCCGATCTTGAACCCGCCTGGGAGCTCTCCGCCAACGGTGATCACCGGGACGAGTTTCCCTTCGACGACGTTGTCCGCACCACAGATGACGTCGACTTCATCGTACCCGATGTCGAGGTGGCAGAGGGAGAGGTGATCCGAGTTCGGATGGGGAACGCTGCTCAGTACACGCCCCACGTACGCTCCGCTCACACCGGGGATGTGCGCGATCTCCTCTACCTCGAGGCCAGCCAGCGTCAGGCGCTCGGCGAGACGCGCTATCCCCTCTTCTGTAATCTCAATATCAACATACTCAGCGAGCCAGCGACATGGAACCTTCATTGATTCACCTCATTTAGCGATCAGGCATCAGCAGTCAGCTATCAGCTTACGGCTGTAAGTATCTTGCAGCTCGGCACCCCACCTACCCATGTTGTGCACACACCTGCGTCTCGTCCGCTCTTCGATGCTTGTGGCTGTAAGCTGACGGCTGATGGCTGACATCAACCTGCTACAGCGAGAACCCGAAGTAGAAGATGCCTGTTCCCTCTCCCAGGATTGGTACAGCGTATCCGACGAGCGCCCTGAACGGGAGGAGCCCACCGATCGCGGACACATCGAGTGCCTCTTCTATTCCAGCTTCCACATAGGGACTAGTTTTACCGAATTCGTCGAGACTTGTCCAACTCGTCCCGGCCGCGATGAACACGCGGCTGCGTGCGTTATCGATCATCATTACGTTCGCCAGATTGTAGGGTGTGGCCTCATCGTTCGGGATCTCTATCGCCACGCGACCGTAGAGCTTGTGTGTACCGTAAGCGTGGCTCGCTACCCATTTACCTTGCGACATCTTTCCGAAGCTCATGAGCTCGCTCAGATCGAACATGAGCGGCTGCGGAAGCGCGCCGAATCCCTTTCCCATGATCGCTGTGCCTTGTAGGTAGATGCGCGGGAAGATGCGCACCTCATCCGCCACAGCGAGCGTAACACGTCCTGCTCCCGCCGGCGTGAGGTCTATGCCTATCTGTACTTGATGGCTATGATTCATTGTTGGTAAACCTGCAAAGCCGAGATGCAGATACTGCACCGGCCCTTGGTATGAGATGACACGGTTCCCGGAGATGGAGATCACCTCGGTGGGGGTGAGGTATGCTCCCGCCGAGCCGGTGGGGATGGGGGAGAAGAGCGTATGATCATAGCCGACCGTCCCTCCGAGATCGGAGCCGCTGAGCGTGGCGCTTAAGAAAATGTGATCCGATCGCCCCTGGTAGATGTCAGCGCTTAACTTCCCCTCCGCCAGTGTCAAGCGGACGCGATTGAGGTAGGTGAGTGTTATCCCCTTGGATGTGGTGTCCGGGTGGAGGATGTATGCATCGAGCGGGAAGGCGTTCGTGTTTGTTACCGTGACGAACTTGACCGGATCGTTGTTGTTCAAGCGATCGTGGTCGGGAAGGAGGTGGTCGGGATCGATCGTCACACGCCCAACACGCTCGGTTGTGGTGAACGAGATCGTCGCCGTATCGCCCTTTCCATCCCATTCCCTGCGCACTGTCGCCCCTGAAGGCATGAGCGCCTCTACGATAACAGGTTGCTCCACGCCACCGTCGCGCGTCACCTGAACGCTCGTCTTGTACTCATCGCCGTCGCGCTGGCGCGAGAGAATCTCGACACTGTAGTCGACGGTTGTCTCATCACGCAGCCAGGCATCGAACAGCGCCGAGAGCGATTCCCCTGATACCTGTTCCATAACCCTCTGATAATCGGCAAGCGTGATCTGCTCGTGCATGTACTCGCCCGCGGCGTCGTGTAACCCCTGTTGGAACTTGTCCTTCCCGATCGCTGATGCGATGGCGCGAGCGACGAGGTATCCCTTGTCGTACAGGCGCACGGCGCTGGCATTGTCGTACTTGACATCGCTCTGCGGCTTGATAATCGCCTCATCGAACCCGCGCTCAACCTGCTCGATGTACGGCAGCTCCACTTGATGCTCGCGCAGGTTCATAAACCCAAATTGCGAGGCCACTAGGTTCTCTAACAGGCCTTTCCCCGATGTGTCGAACAGGTTCGGCCCGAACTCTCCGTATTTCTCTTCAAAATAGGTGATCGATAGGTATTGCGCCATCCCCTCGGAGAGCCAATTCTCCGCGTTCAGATCAACCCCCACTCCGATTCCCCACCACTGGTGGGCGATCTCGTGTGCGAGCACGAACTCGCTCAGGCGATTGAGGATGCCGGGTACCGTTACATTGCGGTGGCTAAAGAAGAGATCGGATAGCCAGACGATCCCGTCGGCGGCCATCGATAGCCCGTTCTCATTTGGGTTCTCGACGATGGTCAACCTTGCTCGTGGATACGAGCCATAGCGCTCTGCGTAGTTCTTCAGGATATCGTCGGCGTAGGTGGCGAACAGACGCGCCGTCTCGTCGTGGCCAGGGAGGTAGTACACCTCGATAGGGATCGCGGGCTCGTCGAGGGCGTAGCGCTGGTAGTCCTTCGATGCGGCGATGGCGATCGTCCGCGCCGGGGCATCGTTTGTCACGCGATAGGTGACTTCCTCAGCTTGCTCATCGCCCGATGCGGCAGAGGCTTCACAGTGATCGGCTCCGCACGCCAGTGTAACATCCGCCGGGACCGTTATCTGCGCCGAGTAGTTGGCCGCTGGGATTTCGAGCGGGAACTCGTCGCCTGGAGGAAGGAGCGTTCCGTTCGCCTCTTTCCATACGTCATCGGGTGGAAGAAGGATCGGGTTCCAACCGAAGCGCCAGGTGAGGATTCCACGATCGATCCCCTGATCGCCGGAAGTCATGCGGGGGACGTGCGTGGTGAAGTGCACCCGCAGCGTCACCGGATCACTCCCCGCAAGATCGACTGCGAGGACTGTCCCTGCCAGGGAATAGGTCTGCCATGCGGGAGGCATCGACAGCAGCCGGAAGGAGAGCGCGTCAGAACTACCGGTCTGCACCGTTTCTACACTGTCGATCGTCGTCGATGAGGGATCAAAGCCCCAGGGATAGGTAGCGTCGATCGTCCGCTCACTGCTGTAGGGGTTCTGTTCGCGATTGAGGTTTCCCCGTAGCAGAAAGTAGACATGATCCCCGCTTGGGGTGCATGTCACATCCTCGTATCCTTGGATCGTCTGTTGATCAGGATCGATCTTCACAGATAGATTATAGCTTGCTCCAATCCCACCGACGGCAAGGCCAGCAAGAAGAATCGAAAAAAACATAAATACACTGACAACACGCAAACCCTTATTCATCTTCTCCTCCCAATTAACAGGGGACTGTCTTCCCCTTCTACTCTTCTTCTGCTTCGTGGTTGCGGTCCACTAGGATGCTCACGGCTGTGATCTCCCGCTCGGTCGTCTCCTTCACCGTAAGTGATACCGGTCCCACGGTCACTTCGTCTCCCACATTGGGCATCGCCTCGAGACGGTGCAGGAGAAGTCCGGTTATGGTCACTCCTTCGTCCTCCGGAAGATCGATGTTCATGGAGCGA
The DNA here is from genome assembly GCA_964416685.1 of uncultured Thermotogae bacterium. Lineage (GTDB taxonomy): Bacteria > Bipolaricaulota > Bipolaricaulia > UBA7950 > UBA9294 > M55B144. The sequence goes on from CAYQFN010000049.1 coordinate 6,271, forward strand.
TTCAGATCGTGTACGGATACATCGCCGCTCACCAGCGCCTCGTCCGGTGAGATGCGCTTGATCAGTACCGCCGGGCTGTCGTACTCGTCCTCGATCTCGCCGACGATCTCCTCGATGATGTCCTCCAGAGTAACGATCCCCGCCATCCCCCCAAACTCGTCGATCACCACTGCCATGTGCACCTGCTCACGCTGGAACTCGCGCAGCAGGACATTGATCGGCTTCGTCGTCGGTGTGTAGTAAATCGGGCGTAGGAGGCCGTGCAGGCTCGTCTGCGGGTTGTCGACCTGTGCGAGGAGGTCCTTAGCGTACAGCGTTCCCACTACGTTGTCTGGGAGCTTGTCGTACACGGGAAAGCGAGAGTGCCCGTCTTCAGCGACGATCTCGCGCGCGCGACGCGGCGACGTTCTAACCTCGATCGCTCGCACATCCATACGTGGGACCATCACCTGCTCAGCGGTTATCTCATCGAAATCCAGGATGCGGCGGATCATATCACCGTCCTGGGCATCGATCAGCCCTCTCTCCTCGCTGGCGTCGATCAGTGTTTCGATCTGCTCATCGCTGACCGCGAGCGGTTCTTCCTGCGCCAGGTCCTCTCCGAAGAGGCGCATAATCATGGAGGCAATGCCACGAAAGACGAAGATGAACGGCCGCAATACGCGGGTGAACAGATAGATCTGGTTGATAGTGGCCAGAGTGAATCGCTCGGCGTTGTTCTTGGCGAAGTTCTTCGGCGTGATCTCGCCGAAGATGAGGAGCGATACGGTCATCACCCCGGTTGCCAGGAACCCCGCCTGATACGCGGGGAGGCCGTGGCCGATCACACGGACGGCAAGAAGCGTCATCAGCGAACTGGAGCCGACGTTCGTCAAGTTGTTCAGGATGAGAAGCGCGGTGATCATATCGTTGGGCTCATCGAGCAGCAGCAATAGACCACGCCTCTTCTTTCTGTGCGTGTTGACAAGATAGTGCAGTCGTCCCTCATCAAGCGATGTGATCGCTGTCTCTGCGCTGGAGAAATATGCTGAACAAAGAATCAATAACACCAGTAGCGCAATCTGAGCGCCTATTGACACGGTAATACTCACCTCTGGCAAGAATTATAGGAGCAGCGTTCATGATTGCAAGAATGGATGCGGCTCTCTTCGCTGGCCATCAGTTGCGGTTTGTCGTTGGGATAGTAGAAGAGAGAATCAGGCGCACTGGAGATGGAACAGTCCCCTTATGATCAACCATTCGAAGAAAACACTTCCGCAGGTACGTACTTGCTTGGGTTGTAACTTCAAATCATGGTTCAGATGGGATGCTTCCCGAAGCATGCACCACGAAGAATGGAAACCCTGTGGCAAGACCACAGGGAATCTCAAGTTGAAAGACGGCCAAAGCTAGTGTAGGCGACTGAATGCGGGAGACCAAATGAACTTCAAAGTCGCCAAAATCTGGGTTTCGGATTGATCGTCCAGTCCCTTGACTACTTTGTGTCCTCCGCTCGCTGAAAGACTTCTGCACCATAATCCGCACTCTAGTTACACGCCCCTGCGGCTGGAGCGTTTCAATTGCGCAGGAGGTTCTCAAGGGTTGTAGCATCAAGTTCAAGCGGTGTTGGAAGCCGATACTCCTGACGAAGCCGTTTCATTTCTGCCACGTAGCGGAACGGGGCCAATGTATCGGTGGGGAAGGCGTGTGAGTCGATACCAAGAAGCTTGATTTCTCCATGCGAAGAGAGGAGGTTTTCCCATGTCTTGAGCTTGGCAGTGTCCGGGCTGCGAGCAAAGGAGGGCAGGAGTGCAAGGTAGATCTGTTTGAACCGCCTATCGGCCAAGAACCCTCCAGCAAAAGAGAGCGCGTCTTCCGTGTTGAAGGGAAGCCATAGCGCGGGGATGCCGCTTTGTAGATTAGTACGTGGGTTCTGATAGTCAAAACAATCAAACATAACATCCTCCTCTCGTACACCCGCACATACAAGGTAAGCGCGGTAGGAGAGGAGGCCGTAGTCGGCCGGATGGGGATAGCGGATCTCGATCAGCTCGATCCCTTCCTCCTCTGCAAACTGCCTTACCGCAGCGGCAAACTCCGGCGGGCAGCCCCATTCTGACTCTGGCCTCGCCTCGAGAGGGAGATCACGCCCCCATTTTCTCAGGTAATCATCCGGAGCGATCGCGCCGAGCCCACCAATCTGAAAGTACGAACCCTTCCCGACCCGGAACTGGGGCCAGGGGTAGGTGCAGTCGACGAGGACGATCTTCCCACCTGGAGAGAGGCTCTTCTGGATGAAATCTCGGTACGCTTGTGGAAGGGTAAGGAGCTTGACGCGCAAGAGGCTCACGTACTTGACTAGCGATCGGTCGTGCAGGGGATCGTAGTGATCGATCACCTCGATTGTCCCTGGAGCAGCCCGGTTCAGAAGCGCGGTCGCAAAGCGGTCACCGCTGGCGGCATAGGCGTCGATGTCATCCGGATCGATCAAGGGATGCCTGATAGCGAGCCCGAACGAGGAGGTGAGGAAGGGAGCGTGAAGTAGAGATGCGAGGTGGGCGACCCCACCATTCGGGCTCCCGATCACGATCGCCTGGTATGCCCGGCTTCCGTACTGAGAGACACACCAGCCGCCGAGCTCCAACGGCTCAAAGGAATCGAGTTTCCGCGGCGGTTCTCCGAGCGATACCGACATCCCCCATTCGATCCCCGCGATCCTCAGATTCTCCGGCAATAGGCTGAGCAGCCCGAGGAAGATCTCGCTTCCGGGAGGATAGCAGTTCAAGACACTATTTCCCTCACCAGTCAACGCCTCAGCGACCTCTTGCACCACCCGCGTTCCAGAATCAAAACAAATGGGCGTGATCCCCTTCCCAGCAGCAGAAGTACTGCAACAGAAAAGCGCAATAATCAACCAGAGCATTCCTAGCATCCGCAAGTGCATTGTCATCTCCCGGATTTAGGGCCGTACAACTCTGCCAGTACTTGATCCAAGCGCTGGGGAAAGTCGGTGTAGATCCCGCTCACCCCTTCCATGGCGGCAAAGTGCCGTAACTGAAATGGATCGTTGTACGTCCAGACATACACTCCGTATCCCAATCCCCGCAGCTTCCTCCCGACCTCGGCATTGAATGCCACCACGCTGGGCTCATACCCATCCGCCCCCAAATCCTCCAGATACTGGACGGAATCCGCGGGAGGAAAGACGACCAAAGCGGCAACGGGAAGCCCAGGATCGAGCCTCTTCACCTCGCGCAAGACGTCGTGGTCGAACGAGGAGACCATCACCCAGTCCTCCATCCCCGTCTCCTTGATCAGTGAGACGAGCTGCCCCGCAATCTGCTCCTTGGGGAGGTAGTCCATCGGTTTAACCTCGATATCCATCCGCCAGTTGTGACTGCGGGTGAACTCAAGCGCCTCCCGCAGGGTCGGAATCGGCTCTCCGACGTAGGCCCGCTGCTCCTCCGGGGAGACGTTCCCTTCTTTGATCTGCTTGAACGGATCGGCCTTGAGGAACCAGGAGCCCGCGTCGAGCTCTTTGAGTTCCGCGCGGGTAAAGTCCTTGACGAGCCACGGGGCCCGGTCCGGGAAGACCTCCTCGACATCGGTCGTCCTCCTGAGATCCCCATCGTGCATCAGGACGAAGACCCCGTCCTTGGAGAGTCGGACGTCGATCCCCCACAGGTCCGCACCGGCTTCAAGGGCCTTCTCTCCGGCGGCGATGGTGTTCTGCGGCGCGATCGACGCGGCACCGGCGTGAGCGATGTTCAACACCGGCCGTGGGAGGGCTGCCCCCCGGAGGAAGATGTTGTTGGATTCGGCCCCACAAGCGATCACAAAGATGAGGCCCAGGTTCAGTAATACCGTAAGAGTGATCGTTCTTCGCATCACGCCGTACCTCCTAATCGATCCTTGTGGATCAAACGACAACGATCCCACGTTCTGTTACTCTTTGTCTTCTTCTCCCCCCTCCTTTTTCGCCTTCCTCAGCTTCTCGATCGTCTCCGGGAGTGCCTGCAGCAATACTTCCCATGTGGAAGCCTTGGCCCGAATCCCGACGACTGAGATCTCCCCTTCCCGAGCGATGATCAGCGCCGCCGGTTCGAGCTTCGCGCCTGCGCCCGCGCCCACACCGCTCCCCTTACCTCCCGCTTTCTTCTCATTGTCTCCCACGCCTTCACCGCCGCCACCGCCGTAGCCGACGGACATCTTGCATACAGGGATAATGGTGTTCCCTTGAACCTCGATCGGCTCGCCGAAGATCGTTTCCGTCTTGGCAAACCGCTTCAGGTCCTCCGCCAATTGCTTGAGCACTTCCTGTACGATCATGTTACTCTTACCTCCTTCTTTAGATCCATCTTCAGCCCCGCTCTCCGCGAGGTTCCTTTCCTTGTATGCCTTTGCTCCCACAGGAGCCGCCAGATCTTCCGTTTGGGCAGATACCGCAGGATAACCGCCAGGGTAGCCAGAAGAACTCCCAACCGCACCGCCCCTTCCGCATCGATTAGGAGGCGCGTATTTCCCTCCTCAAAGTCGGGTGTGAGGGCCAATTCGATCTTCGAACCCCACGGTCCCAACGACCCATAAGCCGCTTGAATGAGCCCCCAGAGGATACCCGTTGTAGCTGCATCCTCCGCACCGATGCTCCCTTCGACCCGCACGTGTCGGAGCTCACTGTGCCGAAGGAGGAACCTCAACCCCTTGCCGCCCGCCCGAAGCAGCTCGGGCACCAGCTTGATCCACCCCAGACCAGCTTCTCCTCTCTCCCACGCTCTCTTTTTTTGACCCTTTTTCTTTCTCCCTCTTCTTTTCTTGCGGTGCTCTCTCGGCACGCGAAAGTGCAGGAGCAGATAGCGCACGTCAATCGCCCGGCGAGCAGGTCCCAAGACCACCTTGATCCATACCCGCTGGCACAGGGCCAGAGCGCACGCCAAGGTCAGAGTTCCTAGGACGATTCCCGTGATCATTTGCCCTGATTATATCCGATCTTTCTTAAATGGGGAAAATCCGCCCCTTTGGTCAGGGGTCAGACCTTCATTTTTAGGATTTAGCAGCTTCATGCACCCGTT
>CAYQFN010000050.1:0-11290 GCA_964416685.1 uncultured Thermotogae bacterium
CAGGGGCGCGGATTCATGCCCTGCGCGACCCGACCCGCGGAGGACTGGCAACAACACTCAACGAGCTGAGCGATCAGTCAGGGGTGAAGATCATTGTTGAAGAGGAGAAGATCCCTGTGCGGGACGAAGTGCTCGGAGCGTGCGAGATGCTCGGTTTCGACCCGCTATACGTGGCCAACGAAGGGAAGCTGGTCGCGTTCGTCGCCTCCGAGGATGCAGAAAGCGTGATCGCCGCGATGCGCCGAAATAAGTACGGAGCGCAGGCCACAATCATCGGGCAGGTGGAACAGACCGAGAATCCCTGCGTCGTCATGAAGACGGTCCTGGGGGCATCGCGATTGATCGACATGCTCGTAGGCGACCTTCTGCCGAGGATCTGCTGATATGCACGAACTAGCGGTGACAGAAGAGATACTGAACCTCGTCGTTTCCGAGGCGAAGAAGAGCAACGCCACTAAGGTGAAGCACGTCAAGCTGGTGATCGGCGAGATGACGGGTATCGTCAACGAGTCCGTCTCGTTCTACTTCAATGAGATCAGCAAGAAGACGATCGCCGAAGGTGCGGTGCTGTCATTTAGAAGAATCCCAGCCGCCGGGCGCTGTCGAGATTGCGGCCATCAGTTTGAGGTGAAGGACTTCGTCTGGGCCTGTCCGCATTGCGGATCGCTCAATATCGATATTACAGCCGGCAAAGAGCTGTATCTAGAAAGCATCGAGGTGATATGATGGAAATAAAGGTTTTGAAGCCTATTTTAGGCGCCAACGATCAGCGGGCGGAGGACAATCGGGCGCTGCTCGAGAAGAACAAGATCGTCGCTATCAACTTCACCGCCTCTCCGGGAGCGGGAAAGACGAGCCTGCTCATGGCGACGATCAAAGCACTGCGAAAAGAGTTTCGTATCGGCGTCGTCGAGGGGGACGTGAGCTCAGCGATCGACGCGGAGACCGTGAGTAAAGAGGGAATTCCCGTCGTTCAGATCAACACCGGCGGCGCGTGCCACCTGGACGCGACGATGCTTTCCAACGCCCTCGCTAACCTTCCGGTTGACGACCTGGACGTCCTGCTCATCGAGAACGTGGGAAACCTCATCTGCCCCGCCTCGTTCGCCCTGGGCGAGCACAGGAAGGTGCTGGTAGCGAGCGTCCCCGAGGGGCACGATAAACCGCACAAGTACCCGGTGATGTTCTCCGACTCCGATGCAGTGGTGCTGAACAAGATCGATCTGCAGCCATATGTGGACTTCGATCGTGACAAGTTCGACGCCGCCGTAAATGGCCTGCGGGAAGGGGCGATGATCTTCCCTGTCTCCTGCAAGACGGGAGAAGGGATCGATCAATGGGTATCTTGGCTCCGCAAGCAGATAAGAAGCGAGCAAGGCGCCTGAGCCTCGACTCCGCGGGCTCTTGCATTATGATCCTAACCTGAAGAAGGAGAGAATAGATCATGCTGACATTCCTTCCCGATGATTTGGTTTCTCGTGCGATGATCCTAGAGGATCTCCCTCAGGTAGTTTCACTCTTGAATGCTCGCTCGCGTGACCTCATCGGCGTTGACTCCACCACGGACCAGAGGCTGCGCACCAAGATGCAGACCCCAGGCTTTGTCGTAGAGACGGACACCCGCATCGTTCTCGATGGAGAGGGACAAATTATCGGCGCCGCTTATATCTACGATCTTTCCGATCCGCACGTACAGGTGCAGGTTGAAAGTGTGTTGGATCCTGCGTATCACGACCATGGGATTGGCGATATCCTCATTGATTGGGCCGAGGAACGGGCGAGCCGCGCGCTCCTCAGCGCACCGACAGGAGCGAGGGTGACCCTTTCTCACAGTGTCCTCGATCAGGATGCTCCCACCCAAAAGCTGCTCATGCAACATGAATTCAAACCTGTCCGTCAATTCTGGCGGATGGTGATCGAGATGGACGATTCTCCTCCTTCCCCAGCGTGGCCAACAGGGATAGCTGTGCAGGCCTTCTCCTCGCATCCGGATGAACGCGCCCTCGCGCTTGCCGTCCGTGATGCCTTTCGGGATCACTGGGGATATGTCGAGGAACCGATCGCGGATCAGGTGATGCGATGGTCTTATCAGATCGAGCACGACCCGGACTTTGATCCCTCTCTCTGGTTCTTGGCAATGGAAGGGGAAGAAATCGTTGGCGTGTCCTTGTGCTGGCCCAAAGCCCACGAGGATCCGAACATGGGATACGTGGGGATGCTCGGAGTGCGTCGTCCCTGGCGGCAACAGGGTATAGGCTTGGCCCTTCTTCGTCATTCTTTCGGGGCACTCTACTTGCGAGGGGTGCGTAAGGTCGGCCTGGATGTCGACGCTGCGAGCCTCACCGGAGCAACCCGTCTGTACAAGAATGTTGGGATGCACATCGACCGACACACCTACACCTATGAGAAGGAACTCCGCTCGGGGAGAGATCTCAGCACACAGTGCATTGAATAAGCAGAATCATCTACGCTGTGAACATCCACCACGCTTGCCAGCAACGCGGGAAGAGATGTAGGATAGTGCAGCACATAATAGCTATCCCGTGTAAGTAAGCGTTGATCCGTAACCGGAGGGTGTGCTTGATCATGAGAACACTGAGAACATGCGGGCTAGTCGTTATACCGATGACAGTGCTCACACCTGTCGTTCGTAGCGCTCAATTGAGATACCTGTGCCCGGAACTTAGCCTGCGGCAAATGAGAACGGAATCAGCCTTGCATCCGTTGGTGTTGGCTCAGTGTGGCCATGTCGGGTGGAACGGAGCAACTGATGGAGATCATTGACCGCATCTCGCTGGGAAGGGGGACAAGCGATGATCTCGACCTTCTCGTTGATGTGGCGGCGACCATGCGCGATACGTCGTTCTGTCCGCTGGGGCAATCGCCAATCCTACCGATAGAGAGCGCGCTTCGAAACTTCGGTGACGAATTCCGTGCGCGGATTCGCGCAACTACTGAACAGACCGCGTAATGAAACGCTAAGGAGAGCAATATGCCAGATCTAGTCAGTATCAAGATTGACAATGTAGAAGTAAGGGCTCCCGCGGGAGCAAATCTCCTGCAAGTAGCACGTGATAACGGCTTTGACATCCCGGGCCTGTGTTACCACCCTAAGATCAGTGTCACTGGCGCTTGTCGCCTGTGTGTGGTAAAGATCGCGGGTCGCCCGGGGATGGTCCCCGCGTGTACGGTGCAGGTAACCGACGGATTGGACGTGACAGCGTTCGACGAGGAGCTGGAAGCAATGCGTAGGATGCTGATCGACCTCCTTCTCTCCGAGCACAACTGCGACTGCATGACCTGCGAGTCGGCGGGAAACTGCGAGTTGCAAGACCTCGCCTATCGCTACGGCCTGGACAATCGCAGCCGGAGGTTCGCAGTGCGGGATAGGGTCCTTCCCGAACCCGATACCTCCTCTCCTGTACTCGTCTACGATCCTTCCAAGTGCATCGTCTGCGCCCGCTGCATCAAAGGTTGCGAGGAGGTACAGGGCAAGGGCGTGCTTAGCTTCGCCAACCGTGGTCTGGAGACGATCGTCACTGCCGGCCTCGGTGAGTGGGCGACATCGGAGTGTGACGGCTGTGGCGAGTGCGTACAGCTCTGCCCGACCGGCGCGATCATCGAGAAGCTCCCCGAGCTTCCACCGCGATCATGGGAAGTAGAGAAGATCCAGACGACCTGCTCCTACTGCGGCGTCGGCTGTCAGCTGGAGATGTGGGTGAAGGACAACAAGATCGTCAAGGTACGTGGGGCAGATGCTATTCCCAACTACGGTTCAACCTGTATTAAGGGGCGATTCGGGCACACCTACATCGACAAGTTTGACCGCTTGAGCACTCCGCTCATCCGTCATAACGGGAAACTTGAACCGGCCACATGGGACGAAGCGCTGTCCCTGGTGAAGGAGAATCTTCTCAAGATCAAACAGGAGTATGGTCCCGATGCTATTGCTGGATTGGCCTCGGCTAAGTGCACGAACGAGGAGAACTACCTGTTCCAGAAGTTCATGCGTGCCGCAGTGGGAACGAATAACGTCGACCACTGTGCTCGACTCTGTCACGCCTCCACCGTCGCTGGCCTTGCCGCGGCGTTCGGTTCCGGGGCGATGACCAACTCCATCGCTGAGCTGGAGCACGCAAAGTGCATCCTCGTCACCGGATCCAACACCACCGAGACGCACCCAGTGATTGGCGCTCTCATTCGCAAGGCAGTCCACCAACACGGGGCGAAGCTGATCGTCGTCGATCCGCGAAAGATCGACCTGGTAAAGGACGCCACCCTGTGGCTCCGACAGAAAAACGGGACAGACGTGGCTTGGATGAACGGGATGATGAACGTCATCTTGAGCGAAGGCTTGCAGGACGAGGCGTTCATCAGCGAGCGCACTGAGGGGTTCGACGAGTTCCGTAAAGTGATTGAACAGTACACCCCAGAGAAGGTGGAGAAGATCACGGGCATCCCTGCGGATCAACTGCGGGAAGCAGCGCGGATCTACGCTACCGCGGAAAGCTCGTCGCTCGTCTACTCTATGGGGATCACCCAGCATACAACCGGGACGGATAACGTCCTCTCTACTGCAAACCTGGCAATGATCACTGGGAATGTCGGGAAGGCATCCACCGGTGTGAACCCACTGCGTGGGCAGAACAACGTGCAGGGGGCATGCGACCTAGGCGGGCTTCCCAACGTCTATTCCGGATATCAGAAGGTGGCAGACCCGGCCGTGCAGGCCAAGTTCGAGCAGGCCTGGGGGGCGAAGCTTTCGCCCAAGGTTGGCCTTACTGTCGTCGAGATGATGCACGCTGCGGCAGAGGGAACTGTGAAGGGGCTCATCATTATGGGTGAGAACCCGATGGTCTCCGACCCCAACCTAAACCACGTGGAGGAGGCTCTGAAGAACCTGGACTTCCTCGTTGTGAGCGACATCTTCCTTAGCGAGACTGCACAGCTTGCTGATGTCGTTCTTCCTGCGGCGTCGTTCGCCGAGACAGAGGGAACGTTCACCAACACCGAGCGCCGCGTGCTGTTATTGCGCAAGGTCGTGGAGTCACCGGGAGAGGCACTGCCCGACTGGGAAATCATCTGCAAGCTCTCAGATTTGTTTGGCTATCACATGCACTACGACAACGCCGCCCAGATCATGGATGAAATCGCTTCCGTAACGCCAATCTACGGAGGGATTCACCATAATCGCCTCGTGCCCGATGGTTTGCAGTGGCCGTGCCCGAATGACGATCATCCCGGGACGATGTACTTGCATAAAGACAGGTTCAGCCGTGGGTTGGGTAGGTTCCATCCCGTCGATTTCATCGAACCAGCCGAGCTTCCGGACGAGGAGTATCCGTTCATCCTCTCCACCGGGCGAATCCTGTTCCACTACCACACTGGAACAATGAGCCGCCGGGTAGAGGCGCTGAATTCGTTTGTCAACGAAGGCTATGCGGAGATCCATCCAAGCGATGCGTCCCGTCTTGGCCTGAAGGACGAGGGCCGGGTTAAGGTTCGCACCCGTAGGGGTGAGATCGTAACTATGGTGAAGGTGACGGAAAGGGTGGCGGAGGGATCGGTGTTCGTGCCGTTCCACTTTGCCGAGGCAGCAGCAAACAGGCTCACCAATGATGCCCTGGACCCAAGAGCGAAGATCCCAGAGTTCAAGGTTGCCGCCTGTCAGCTTGATAAGGCGTAGCATAGACAAATCTGTAAGGAGGTTTCATCAATGGAAGTGAGTTGCAAGAATCCAGCAACGGTCGCTGATACACTGACGCGGACGGTGTGTGTTGCAAAGACACAGGCAAGCGCACTGAAACTTACAATCCTCGGTATTCTCGCCGGGGCGTACATCGGCTTTGGCGCACAGCTGGCGATAATGGTAACCCATGACATGGCGACTTTCCTCGGTGTGGGGATGGCTAAATTGATCGGCGGCGCGGTGTTCAGTGTGGGCCTGATGTTAGTCGTCATCGCAGGAGCGGAGCTATTCACCGGGAATAACCTCATCTTCCTTGCTGTCCTTGACCGCCAGGTAAGCGTGAGTAGGTTGTTGCGAAACTGGACGATCGTCTACTTTGCCAACTTCCTGGGCTCGCTCCTGCTTGTGCTGCTCATGTACTGGAGCGGCCTGTGGAAGACGGATGGCGGGCTCGTTGGGGCAAAGGCACTGTCAATCGCCAATGCCAAGGTGAATCTCACCTTCCTGCAGGCGTTCGCCCGCGGCATCATGTGTAACTGGCTCGTCTGTCTGGCGGTATGGATGGCGACTTCAGCACGTACTGTGGTGGGTAAGATCTGGGCGATCTTCTTCCCGATCATGGCCTTCGTCGCCAGTGGGTTTGAGCACAGTGTCGCCAACATGTTCTTCATCCCGATGGGATTGGCGCTGAAGGGCCAAGCAGCGATCGTCAGCGCAGCCGGCCTTACGGACAAGCTCTCTCACCTCACGATCGGCGGAATGGTGATGAACCTCATCCCAGTCACGTTGGGGAACATCGTTGGCGGAGCGTTCTTCGTCGCTACGTTGTATTGGGTGGTATATCTGCGCAAGGAGAAGAAGGCTTAGGAGGTATACATGTGTGGCCGCGAGAAGCCTCTCGTGGCCACACGTCCTACTATGGACACAACAAGGAGCCGGTTGATACATCGCTTTTCTGGTGAACGACTCGAGGTCGTAGAGGACATCCTCGTCGCTGAACAACAAGTCACACTGTTTGTCAACAGAGAGAAGATCATCTCCACTGCTTGCTCCCCGGGGCAGCTACGTGAATTGGCGTACGGTTTTCTCCTCTCTTCCGGGAGGATCAACGCCGCCGATGATGTCGCCTTATATAGAGAGGAGGACGGACTGATCCACGTCGACGTACGGCCATGTCAACAGATTGGCGACCCGTTGTCGATCGTCAGCACGTTTTCCATACGGCTCGAACAGATGTTAAAAGCAGCAGCAGAGGTGCATCGACGGGGAGAGATCTTCCAGCGAACGGGAGGAACTCACGCTGTGGCCGTTTGTGATTCCACAGGAGGCATGATCTTCGCCGAGGATATCAGCCGTACCTGTGCGCTGGAAAAGGCGATTGGGGAGGCTCTCCTCTCCGAAGCAGACTTTCCCGATAGGTTCATCTTTCTCTCCTCGCGCATCTCCTCCCACATGCTGATAAAGATCGCCCGTTGTGGGATCCCGATTGTCGGCTGCGTCTCCGCTCCCACTGCTCAAGCAGCGGAGCTAGCAGATAAGCTGGGGATCTGCCTGTGTGGGTTTGTCCGCGGAGAACGGCTAAACATCTACTCACATGAGGAGAGGATCATCATATGAGCGAGCATGCCACCCTGATCATTCTCGCTGGGGGCGAATCAAAACGGATGGGACGGCCTAAGCATCTGCTCCCTGCGCCCAGTGGAGGAACGATCCTCGAGCCCCTTATCGCTAAGCTCTCGCCTCTCTTTACAGAGAGGTTAATTGTCGGTCGCAACCTGATGCCTCCCGGCGACAGCGTTCGAGTCGTTGAGGATATCCATCACTCCCACAGCCCGCTCGTCGGCATCTACAGCGGACTTCTCGCTGCAAAGACCGACCTTGCGTTCGTGATCGCGTGCGACATGCCGTTCGTGCGCTCATCCCTCGTGGAGCACATCCTCTCTCGATCGTGCGGAGTGGACGTCTGTGTACCGCTCGTCAACGGCTATTATGAGCCGCTCTGTGCTGCGTACCGACGTACGGCCATCCCCGTGATCGCTACAGCGATCGCACGCCGCGTGTTCAAGGTGACAGCCACGTATGAACATCTGCACCTACGCACGATTCCCGAAGAAGAGATCAGGCGTTTCGATAAGGATCTTATCTCGTTCACAAACCTGAACGCTCCACATCAGCTTGAGCTATTGGCGCGGCGATAAAGAAATCCCTTGAAACTGACTATCCCCGTAGCAAGATTACAGGTAGTTCACTAGTTTCACTTTCTCCTGAAGGTCAAAACCGGGACTTGATTATCTCACCCAGACCCTCTCCTACCAAGGAGAGGGAGATAGGGAAACCCTGTGGCAAGACCACCGAGAATCTCAAGTTAAATGGTTGTTTCGTTGCCGTTTGAACTGGCAAGTGACCTCAGGTTTCGGCTCGGGCATGGATAACGACGAAATACCTCCCGCGTCTCTTTCAGTATCTGTACAGGCCGACTCGGACTATACTGCCGCGCTTTCAGGCCGGTGACGATCGATCAGATGTTCCTCCGCGCCTGCGGATCGAGGCCGGTTGTTGGCTCATCGAGAAAGACCAGATCGGGGCCGTTGATCAAGCCGCTCCCGAGAGCGAGCCGCTGCCTCTGCCCGCCGGAGAGCGAGATCCCGTCAACGGTGCGCACTTCACCATAATGATTGGGTGGCGTTCCTTCCCGCAAGGAGATCTGCTAGATTGAAACTCACAAACATCTGTGCGAACAGCTTTGGGTGATCCGCGAGGTTTTCTCCGTCTTCTCCAGGTCTTCCGGCTTCTGAAGGATCAGCGAATGCTTGCGGAGGAAGTCCATGTCTTCGCGCCACTGTACATCGCCGACCCATTCCGTGTCTTTGTGCAGCCGAGCTGCCAGCTCATCGCCAACCCTCGTTAAGTCACTCGTGGTTCCGCCTTCAAGAACAATGAAAATAGACGATGAGTAAGGGTAGTTCTCCCGCATTCGATCGTAGGCACGCATCACGGGCTCGCTCGATGAAAGGAGGTCTTTGAAGTTCGTCTTCAGCTCTATTCGTGCAGCAAAGAAACCCAGGATAACCGTGATAAGGACGATCAGTCCCAACAGCAGTTTCCGGCGATGCACCTCCAATGCACGAGCGTGGCGTAGAGTCCTCTCATCCGCATTCTCCTTCGATCATCATAGTCTACAGGAGGCGGTCCATGTGGAATTCCAGTTCTCTTGCCCTTTTCAATCCAGCCTCGATGACGCGTAGCGTGGTGATGCAGTCACTCAGTGCGTTATGAGCATCGTGTTGCTCAACTGCGAAGTACCCGGCGGCGGTCGATAGCTTCTGCCATGTGTAGTTGCCGCGATAGTTGTCCCAGTGCCCGTAGACTTTGGCGAACCACTCCATCGCACACCATGCCTCAATCGGCGGCATCGCGAGATTGTATCGGTTGCAGGTGTTGCGCAGAACCTTCAAGTCATAGGCGGAGTTGTAGATGACGACAAGCCTGCCACCGATTGTCTCCTTCAGTCGCTCGTAGATCGCGGGAAACTCCGGTCTATCCACAACCGCTTCGTTTGTGATACCCGTGATGCGGCTTGCTCCCGGCTCGATCGGCTTTGCCGGACGCACGAGCTCATCCATGAGAACCACTCCATTATTATCGATAATGCCGATGCTGACCAGCTCCGGTTTGTTCAGTCCGGTTGTCTCCGTGTCGAGGACGAGGAAATCGTGTCCGTCGAGCGCGCGCAAGATATCGCTGAATGCCTGTTTTGTCTTGTCCATCGCGGGCTAATCCACAGTGAGCGTCTTGCTCAGGTTGCGCGGGAAGTCGGGGTCGATCCCCCGCTCGATGCTCATGTAGTAGCTGATCAATTGCAGGGGAAGGACGGAGATGAGGGTGGCGATCTCTTGACTGACGTCGGGAAGTGGTATGTATTCGCGCACGTGCTTGCGCAGCAGGCCGTCCTCGCAGGCGATGGCGATCGGGCGTCCGCCACGGCAGGCGACCTCGTTGATGTGATTGACCATCATCGCGGCATCATCGGGCGCGGTGACGAACAGGATCGGATAGCCGTCTTGCACCGCCGAGAGCGGACCATGCTTAAACTCCGAGCTGAGCATCCCCTCGCAGTGTGCGTAGGTGATCTCCTTTAATTTAAGCGCTCCTTCCATCGCTACTCCCAGGGTCAGCCCGTAGCCCAGGTAGTACATCTCATCGTACGGATTGAGGATCCTCGCTGCCTCTTTAGCAGGCTCTTTCGTGGAGACTAGTGTTTGTTCGATGGTAGCGGGGATCTTGTCCCAGTCTATCTTGGTCCCGTGCACGCGCAGCTTGTCCGCCAAGTAGAGGAAGAGGACAACCTGGTTCAAGAACGTCTTCGTCGCCGGGACGCTGATCTCGTAGCCGCAAGCAAGAGGGAGGTAGTGATCGCTCAGATGCATCAGCGCCGAGCCGATTACGTTCAGCACGCCAAGTACCTTCGCCCCGGTTGGACGCACGACATTGAGCGCGTTTAAGACGTCCTTCGTCTCCCCGCTCTGGCTGACGAATACAACGGTATCCTCTGGTGTGAGTATCGGAGCGAGAGTCTCGGTGAACTGTGGCGCGAGGACGGGGATGGCTGGGATGTCCGCGATGCGATTGAAGTAGGCTGCTCCGATCATGCACGCGTGGTAGCTCGTTCCGCAACCGACAAAGTACGGGTGGCGTGCCGAAGAGAGCGAGTCAAGAAACTGAGGGACAAATGACGATGCGGAGAGCCAGTGGATCAGCTCGGATGCTGCCTTCGGTTGTTCGTGAATCTCCTTCTCCATGAAGTGGGCGTACCCGCCCTTTTCCGCAGCATCCATCCCCTCAGTGAACACCTCTGGCTCTCGCTCAATGATCTCCCCGTCGCTCAATCGCCGCAGCTCGACGCGGTCGTGCCACAGGCTGACCATCTCGCCGTCCTGCAGGCGGAGGATCCTGTTCGTAATCGGGAGAATCGAGGGGAGATCCGATGACACGCACGTTGCCCCGTCAGCGATCCCCACGACGAGGCCAGAGCCACTCTTCACCGCGTGCAGCGCGCCGTCACTTCCACCAACATCGTTTGAGGCGATGATCAGCGCGTAGTCGCCCTGCAGGTCTTGGGCGGCCGCACGGATGGCATCGACCATCGTCTTGCCGCGATCGACGTAGTGCTCCACCGCGTGCACGATGCTCTCCCCGTCGTTTGCGCTGCGGACGGTCATCCCCTCAGCAAGAAAGCGGTCGCGCAGAGAAACATGATTGACTATGTTGCCGTTGTGCACGCCAACGAGGTCACCATCGGAATCGAGGTGGGGTTGTGCATTCTCCTGTGATGGGCTGCCAAATGTGGCCCAGCGCAGCTGGACGATCCCTCTCTGACCACGCATCTCATTGAAATTGAGGCGCTCGTTCACCTCATCGATCTTCCCCACGTCCTTGCGCAGGTCAATCTTCCCGCTCTCATCGATCGTTGCGCAACCAACCGAATCGTACCCGCGATACGCCAGGCGACGTGCCGCTCCAACGAGAGTCTCTCCCAACGGACCTTCATGCTCCTTTACAATGCCGAATATCCCGCACATACAACCTCCCTCTTTCTTGGCG